>JAZOAJ010000256.1:0-4589 GCA_045595385.1 Lachnospiraceae bacterium
GTTCTTTGACTTTGATTTTGTTGCCAGATAGCTCTCATCAAGCCATTTGCAAATATCTTCAAACGGCACTGTGCCGTCCAGCACCATAGATATCCAGTTCCAAGTCGGAGGCCAAGCGGTCTTAGGAAGACAATACTCAGGAACAACTCCTTGGCTCACAGAACGACATGGCTACGATCCGACTTGTTCTTTGACTTTGATTTTGTTGCCAGATAGCTCTCATCAAGCCATTTGCAAATATCCTCAAACGGTACTGTGCCGTCCAGCACCATAGATACCCAGTTCCATTTACTGCTGGGATACCCACGCAGATAACCCGGCTGCTGCATCAGGAAATCTGCGAAGAAACGATCCTTGGGCTTGACACATAGAATCTCTGCGGTTCCTTCACCGTCAAGGCCAAAGGCACTGCAATCTTTCACGATAAACACCGCAAACCACTTGCCGGTTTCCGTATGACGGTAGATTTCATAATCCTCATGCGAAAACGGAAGGATCTCCGGATCAATACCGTATTTTTCTTTTGTGTAAGCGTCCAAGCGCTCACGTATTGTTCTGCTTTCCATGATTTATCTCCTCGGATTATGCGGTCCCCGCCGCCGATGATGGCAGTGTGGGAGCTTTAGTCCTTCCTGATTGCAAATCCCTCACAGCCATCAACAGCCGCAAGGGATTCTGCCTCTTACCATTAAAGCGCTACGAACTTCTCCTTCTTGCGCTTACATCTGGGGCAGCGCCAGTCATCGGGAAGATCCTCAAACTTCGTCCCTACAGGGATATCGTGCTTCGGGTCACCCTTCGCAGGATCATAGATGTACCCGCATGGACACTTATACCGTCCGTCGCCAAGACTTACCGCACCTTGTTTATCGTTTTCAGCCATTTAAATATCCTCCTCGTTGTTTATGCCTTGTTGAACTTATCCTTACTCTGCTTACAGCGCGGGCATTTCCAATCGTCCGGAAGATCCTCAAAGGACACACCGTTATGCTCGGCGGGATCATAAACATAGCCACATATGGAGCAGATGTACTTTCCGGTTGACTCCTGTTTGGAAAAGTCAAGCTCAGGCCAGATTGTCGGGACAGGATTGTCCAAATCCATCACGCGTTTCGCTTCCAGATTCTCATAACCCTGCGGTGTATGTGTTCCGCAGTAAACAGTCGGATGGTTTCGGATAAACTCAATGACCCGATCCTGAGTCACCCGTGCTGCGCCAAGATCATCAAACACAACTGAGAGTTTGTTCTCATACAGCGCTTCATCCACATAGGTAATATCTCCATGAATCATAAAGTACAGGCCGTCGTTTTCTACGATCACGATGCTGTTCCCGTTGGTGTGTCCCTTAGCTTTGATCATACGGATGCCGGGAGCAATGATCTGGGTCTCTGGGAAGTTGTAGTAAGCGCCATCGGTAAAGGTAACAGGGACAATGTTTTCGATGCCCTGCAGTTCCTCAGCTCCGAGTTCTTCAGAATTTACAAAGATCTTCGCCTGAGAGAAGGAACGCAGCTCGCCGGAGTGATCGTTGTGCCTATGTGTCAATACGATCTTTGTCACCTGCTCTGGCTTGTAACCAAGTGCAGCGAATGCATCCATATAGCTGCTGATCTCTTTGCCCAGAAATGCAGCAGCGTTTTCATCCGGAACTTCTACCGGGGTCTCTGCCGGTAACCCGGTATCGACCAGGATCACTTCATCTCCGGTATCGATCAGATAATTCTGTAGGCTGCCGCGATATTTGATCTTCGCATCAAACTTATCCATTCCTTCTTCGCCGCCGAAAACCATCGGCTGGCTATAGAATCCGTCTTTTCTGAATTTGACTGCTTTGATTTCCATATTCATGTCCTCTCTTTATTTATTCGAGTGTGCTCAACATCTGAGCCGCATTCTCTGATGCCTTAACACTGCCGAAAGCCTTGATGATCACGCCATCTTCATCGATCAGATAGGTCGAACGGATAAGGCTCTTTGTCGGCTTTCCGTCTTTGCCCGGCTTCAGTACGTCATAAGCTGAGATGACTTCAAGCCCAGTGTCCGAAAGAAGTGTAAAAGGCAGACCGTGCGTCTCCTCGAATCTCTTATGAGACTCGACACTGTCCTTGCTTACCCCGAGAACGACCGCTCCTTTCTCACGGAATTGAGGATACAGCTCGCCGAACGAGCAAGCCTGTTTGGTACATCCACTTGTCATATCCTTCGGATAAAAATACAGGATTACCTTCTGACCGCGATAATCAGCAAGGCTTTTGATCTCTCCATTCTGATCCGGCAGAGAGAAGTCCGGTGCTTTCATTCCGATCTCCAGCATAGTTTGTTCCTCCTGTTGTCCTGATCATTATCTGTCCGTATCCATACCGGCAAGTGCCCGGCTCAACAGTTCTTTAAGCAGTATTAACTCGTCCTCCGAAAGAGGAATGCAGCCTTCCATTGCCGCAGGGACTTGCTTTGCCTTTTTCTTCAAGGACTCTCCCTTTTCAGTAAGAGACAAATACAGTTTGCGTTCATTGTTTTCCGGCCTGATGCGATTGATCAGTCCTGCTTTATCCAGACGTTTCAACAGAGGTGCGAGCGTTCCGGACTCAAGATAAAGCTTCTTGCCAAGTTCGCCTTCGGTCATGCCTCCATGCTCCCACAGTACCATCATGACGAGATACTGAGTATAGGTAAGGTTCAGGTCCTCCAGCGGTTTTCTATACTGGCGTACAACCTCCTTTGCGCAGGCATACAGTGGAAAACATAGCTGATCATCGAGCCTGGGGCATCCTGCTGCTTTTTCCAATCTTGCAGTTTTCATTGAATGCTCCTTTTTCAAAAGAGGCTGGCGCGGCTTTGTCCCTGCGTCAGCCCCTTGGCACTTTATTTCTCAGCGGGTTCCCATTTGCAACGGATAGGAGAGACGATGCTGCCTTCCTTTTTCATTGCAGCAAAGGCCTTGTCAACGACCTTGCGGTCCAAACCGGTCAGTTCTGCGACCTTGCCTGCATTCAGCGGTTCGCCCGCCTTGCGCATAGCTTCTAATATTAGTTCTTTCTCAGTCATGGTGGTCTCCTCAGATATCCATCATTTCAAGCAGGTAATTGTCATAGCCAAGTTTTTCGATGATTGAAAGATGCTTGGCAACCCAGGCAGCATGCTCTTCTTCACCCTCAACGAACTCTTCTACCATTTTCCTTGTAACAGCGTCATCGGCCAAACTACAGGCCAGCTGATTCATGGATTCTGTACCGCCCTCGGTAAACTCTTTGTGCCAGCGCTCAAGCAGCTCCTTAGGATCGTTATGAATTTCCTGCGGAATGAAGCCGTATTCCGGCTTGCCGCCAAGAGCAACGACCCTCTCTGTGCATTTCTTCGCTTCTTCCAGTTCTTCTTCCGCTTCTTCTTTGCAGCGATCAGCAAATTTTCCAAGTCCCTGCCCGCGGAAAATGGCTTCGTGGATCGTATCAGCCTGAGACGTGGAATACCAGGCAATAGCCAGATCGTTGAGAGCCTTGATCTTTTCGTCAAATGTCATCGCAAATACCTCCGTATAGATTATTGTCAGTGTGCGCCGTCTTATCGTGCACAACTACATTATACGGAGAACGGGAATCCTTTCAATTTATGATATGCGCAAAAAGTCCCATTGTGGGAATTTTCCCGTAAATCGTATCATTTCAAAGGAGATATTGATGCAATGGCTGCGGCAGACAGTTTTCAAATACCTCTGCGAGCTCTTCCGGGCTGACATCATATACACCCATAATCCAGTCGCAGATCAACTCGACAGTTCCCTGACAATATGTCCTAACATACATTTCAGTCTTTACGTCCAGTTCCTTCATACCCGAAGCATCAAGGACGCATTTGCTTAAACTCTCAAAGTGGAGCTGTTTCATGTACCGCGAGAAAGATTCATAGCCATTTGTATGCAGGAGGAGGTTTTTCAGATAATCCCGCTGCTCATTGAAAAGGAAAGCCCCTTCAAGAAGCGTCGTTTTCCATTCGTAATCAGCCTTCTCGGTCTGAACCATGATCTTCTGATGTCTCGTGGTATAATCCCATGCCATCAGGTCATATTTATCTTTAAACAGCCTGTAGAAAGTGGTTTTTGAGTACCCACAGTTATCAACGATGTCCGGAACCGTGATCTTATCGACGGACTTTTTTTCAGCAAGTTCCCTGAAGGACTCTGCCAGAATTTCTTTCGCAGTTTTTCGTTTCATATATCGCACCACCATAAACCCAGGTCCTCGTTGCTGACATCCAAATCACAGTCACAACCTGCTGTTATCCAAATCATTAACTCAACCCTACCGCAAAAACATCTAAACCGGACACTCAACCCTATGACATCTAAATGGCCTACTCAACCCTCCGAACGGGACGGTAGATATGTTCTGTCGGAGCGTTTTTTGCGGCCTAATCCACTCTCCTCCATTGATGGTCTGATGCCCGAAAAGCCCGGAAATACAGCACTTTTTTACACCTCACCGGTCAACCCGTGACATCAATACTACCGTCTCCACATGTTTAGTAGCTGCAAAAATATCCACTGGATGGTGCTAACTTGCACCTAACTTGCACCAATGTTGCAAGTTAGG
>JAZOAJ010000257.1:0-4646 GCA_045595385.1 Lachnospiraceae bacterium
ATACATCCGGAGCACCCACGGTCAGATCAAACAGGTCTGACTGTACCACAAGCGGTACTTTCGCGACTCCGACATCAAAGCCGATGTTGCGCTCTCTAAGGTACTGCATGACTCCGCTTGCTGCGGAAAGACCGTATGCGCTGCCTCCTGCCAGGACAATACCATGTATCCTCTGAGCTGCTGTCAGCGGGCTGAGCAGCGGAGTCTCCCTTGACGCGGGTCCTCCGCCGCGGCCATCCAGCCCGGCATGCATGCCTTCATCGCAGATAAACACAGTGCAGCCGGTGCCCGCTTCTGTATTTTCGACCTGCCCTATCCTGATCGGTCCGATCTCGTTGATTGATATCTCTTTCATGCCTTGTTGAATTTCTCCTTGGGCTGTTTGCAGCGAGGACATTTCCAGTCATCCGGAAGGTCTTCGAACGCCACTCCGTCATGTTCCGCCGGATCATATACATACCCGCATATCTGGCATACATATTTCCCACTTGCTTCCTGCGCGGAAAAATCCACCTCGGCAAGCACAGTCGGAACAGGGTTATCCAGATCGATCACGCGCTTTGCCTCAAGACTCTCGTACCCTTGAGGTGTATGGGTGCCACAATAGACTGTAGGATGACTGCTCACAAACTCACGGACACGGTCAAGCGTCTCGCGGGCAGCCGGAAGATCTTCAAATACTACAGAGAGCTTGTTCTCATAAAGAGCCTCATCCACATAAGTAACATCTCCGTGCAGCATGTAGAACAGGCCGTCATCCTCCACTACAATGATGCTGTTGCCGTTTGTATGTCCCTTCGCCTTGATAAAATATATGCCGTCCCTGATCTTCTGGCACGCAGGGAAGTTATAATATGCGCCATCCGTAAAACTGACAGGAACGATGTTATCCAGTCCCTGCAGCTCTGCCGCGCCGATCTCTTCCGCATTGACATAAATCTTCGCATTCGGAAATGACCTGAGCTCGCCTGAATGATCGGCGTGTTTATGAGTCAGAAGGATCTTTGTCACCTGCTCGGGTTTATAACCGAGGGCAGCAAATGCTTCCATGTAGCTGCATATATCCTTACCTGTATAGAGCAGGCTCTTTTCATCAGGAACTTCCTCAGGTGTTCCGGCCGGTAGTCCGGTATCCACAAGGATGACCTCGTCACCTGTATCTATCAGGTAATTCTGCAGACTGCCGCGATACCGGATCCCGATATCATACTTTTCTGCACCTTCCTCACCTCCGAAGACCAGAGGCTGTGTATAGAATCCATTGTCTCTGAATATAATTGCTTTGATCAACATGGCATTACCTCCTTTTCGCTTGTGCTGCTCAAAATGTTTCCTGATGGTTTAATTATAATTTATATGCCGGGGGAAATGTTAAAAAAATGACCGGAAAAGTACGCGCTGAACATATTACGGACTGTATGAATGTGCAGAATAACCACTCAATACATATATATGAGGCGATACATGTGTACTTACGTAACATAGTATTAAGCCGTATTTTTACTAAAATAATCTCAAAAAGGATCATTAGATCATTCTTTTTGGGAAATGTATTATTACAGGAGGAAAACAAGATGAAAAAAATCGTTGCGCTGTTATTAGCAATGTCAATGGTCTTCGCTCTGGCAGCTTGCGGCGGAAGCACAGCTCCGGCTCAGACCACAGCTGCACCTGAAACCACAGCAGCGCCTGAGACCACCGCAGCTCCGGAATCACAGGATACCACGGAAGCCGCACCGGTAGAGGAAACTACTGAAGAGGTTGCACTTGCAGATACAACACCTCTTAAGGTCGGTCTTGTATGTGACCTTACAGGAAATGAGGCTACAACCGGTCAGCTTACCCAGGAATCTCTGGAATTCGCCATTAAGTCTTTCGGCGATATCGGCGGAAAACCTGTTGAACTGGTAGTTGAAGATGCTGGCGGAGATGCTGCCACAGCTGCAGACAAAGTCCGTAAGATGGTTGAAGAAGATGGCGTCCAGGTCGTATTCGGTCCGACTCAGGCCGGCCATAAGGCATCAGTTGTTGCTTACTGCGATGAAGCAGAAGTTCCGCTTATCTTTGCAAACGGCACACCTTCATATCTGTTCAATACCAGCAGTTGGCTTATCGGTTCAGGCGGAGCAAATCCCCAGATGACATCAGTTATTGCTGATTATGTTTACAATGAACTGAATTACAGAAAGGTTCATATCCTTACAATGGATAACACAGGATTCAGGGCATTTGCGGATGACTTCAACGCAAGCTTTTCTTCCCTTGGCGGAGAAGTTGTTGAAGAGTACTATGTACCGTTCTCTGTAGGTGACTGGTCAAGCTATTTCGCAGCCATGTCCACAGACGGAATTGACGGGATCATGGCATGGTCTACAGGAGCAACCGCCATTTCAATGTGGAAGAGCTACAATGAGATGGGCATGAATGAAAAGCTTCCTATCTCTGCTATCCTTTCAAGCGCATTTACAGATTACTACATCTGTGCTGCCCTTGAGGCATCAGGATCAGGCGCTGCCGAGGACATCATCGGTACAGTTGCACCTTCATCCTACTGCTATGACATCGATACACCTGAAAATGCAGCATTTATTGAAGCATGGTCAGCTGAATTCGGTGAGATCCCCAACACAAATCTTTCCGGTCTTGTATATGATGCATACAGGGTTGTCGTGGAAGCTGTAAAGGCAACTGACGGTGACACAAGCCCTGAGGCATTGAGAGACGCAATGCTTGCAACAGACTTTAACGGTGTAACAGGCCATATCGCATTCCCTGCTTCAGGTGCTGCAACAAGAGATACTTATATTGTTGAAGTCGTTAAACTGGAAGACGGAAGCTACAATTACAGTGTTGTAACCTGCTATGATGATGTTCCCGGCGAGGGACTTCAGTACTAAATATACTGTTAATAATCTTTCGCAGATTTAACAGAGGGGCCACACCACTTAATAAGTGGCGTGGCCCTTATGCTTCCATGAAAGGATCAGATGATAATGGGTGGAGCTATTTCAATATTGCTGTTAGGCATATCCTTCGGTCTTGTATACTTCCTGCTCGCAGCGGGCATGACACTGACCATGGGACTGCTGAGAGTTGTAAACATGTCACACGGAGCAATTTTCCTGTTTTCGGGATACAGCGGAGTGTGGCTTTATACTGTTACCGGCGGATGGATCTGGGGTGTTCTCTTCGGAACCCTGGTCGGCGCCGCGCTCGGCTTCCTTCTGGAAGTCATTTTCCTTAGAAGACTCTATTCCAATCCGGCAGGGCAGGTGCTCCTGACGATTGGTTTCATATATATACTCCAGAATATAGTTCAATGGATCTGGGGCGGATTCCCTGTTGCAGTACCTACAGTTCCTTTCCTTACCGGCGCTGTGGAAATAGGCGGCACAAAGGTACCGCTTTCCAGGTTTTTCATAATTGCAGTTGGATTGATCATAGCAATAGCCATATGGCTCATACAGGATAAGACAAAGATCGGTGCCATGGTGCGCGCAGGCATGGATAACGGAGAGATATCCGCTGCCATGGGACTTGACAGGCGAAAAATATTCCTGTTCGTGTTCGTGCTCGGAAGCGCGATCGCAGGTTTTGCCGCAATGATCGGAGGCACGCTGACCGGTCTGGAAAGTTCCACCGGCTGGTCGATCCTGCTGAACGCGATCATTGTCGTCGTTATAGGCGGAGCGGGCTCCATTCCGGGTGCGCTCATCGGAGGCCTCGGTCTTGGAATAATAAACAGCTTCGGTTCAGCTTATTTTCCGATGCTGTCATCTTACATCGTATATATTGTCCTGATCATAATGCTTGTATTGAGACCTCAGGGTATCATGGGGCGCAAGCAGGATATCGACAAGGCTGACGACAGCTATTCAGCCATGGGGGCGACCCGTCAGAAGACATTTGTCCCATACATGATCAAACCGCACTTTACCGAAAAGGGCGTGCTGGCTAAATATAAAGGATATGTGGCATTCCCGTATGTGATCGTCGGGATCATTGCTTTTCTCCTGCCACTGATGCTTTCCACCTTCCAGGTGACCATGATGACCAAAGTCATCATTTACGCGCTGTTTGCGATGAGTCTGGATGTGGTAATGGGCTACGCCGGAAACAGGTCTTTTGGTCATGCTGCTTATTTTGGAATGGGGGCGTACTGCGTTGCGCTGATACCTAAATACCTCGGTATTACAAACTTCTGGCTCATACTGCTCATCGCGATAGTCATATGCGCCATCCTGGCCGCAGTCATCGGATATTTCACATTGAAACTCAAGGGGACCAATTTCCTCCTTGTCACCATGGCATTCTGCCAGCTTCTGAATGTCATAGCTGCAAAATGGACAAAAGTTACCGGTGGAACAGACGGCATAGTCGGTATCAAATACCCTCAGCTGGGCGGATTTTTGGATAACCTTATCGGGAAATGGAACGGAACAAAGATCTACTATTTTGTCCTGATCATATTTGTCCTGTGTTTTGTGCTCCTTTATATCATAATGCACTCCTCTTTCGGAACCACACTGCTTGGTATCAGGGGTAATGAGGGAAGGATGCGCGCCATCGGAATAAACACCTGGGCAATGAGGTTTACAGGAGTGATAATCGCCGGCATCTTTGCAGGTATCGCCGGTGTGCTTTTT
>JAZOAJ010000258.1:0-5173 GCA_045595385.1 Lachnospiraceae bacterium
GCGCTTGATCCGGTATTCATATTTGTATTTGGCATGGGAGTCAGCGGAGCAGCCCTGGCAACAGTTATCTCACAGGCAGCATCGGCTGTATTTGTGGTAGTCTTCCTGATCGGAAAAAAGAGCGACCAGCGGCTGAAACTGATCAGTTTCAGGGAATTCATTAAAAACAGAAAGATCGCAGGCAATATCTGCAGTCTGGGACTGGCAGTCTTTATCATGCAGAGTACAAATTCGCTGGTAAATATTGTCAATAATAAACTTCTCGCGTCATTCGGCGGAGATATTTACATTTCCATCCTCACGATAGTTGCCAGTGTAAGGCAGATCATGGAAGTGCCGATACATTCGATCGGAGAAGGAACTTCACCTACCATCAGCTTTAATTACGGGGCAGTGCGCCCTGATCACATGAGCAAGGCAATGCGTATCATGATCATATCAATGATCATTTATACAGCAGTCAGCTGGGCAGCAGTTTTTATCTGGCCGGGCTTTTTCATCTCTATATTTACTTCGGATCCGGTATTTATTGAAAAGGCAGTCCCGGCGCTTCATATGTACTTTTTTGCTTTCGTATTTCAGGCACTTCAGACCTGCGGGCAGACAGTATTCAAGGCGCTTAATAAGAAAAAGCACGCCATTTTCTTTTCCATATTCAGAAAGGTGGTAATTGTTGTGCCGGCCGCCCTTCTGCTGACTCTGGTCTTTAACATGGGCGTGAACGGCGTGTTCATAGCTGAGCCGGTCTCAAATGTGATCGGCGGGACCGCCTGTTTCGTGACCATGCTCCTTACAGTTATCCCTGAGATAAGACGGATGAGGCTCTAAACAGCATTGTGGCAAATTCAGCTAGACCCATCCTCCAGCTGTCCCAGCGTATGAACCTGCCGTCATGGACAACTCTGCGGTAGCCGGGCATGGCGCCTTCGATGCCGGCTTCCCGCATGATCTCGGCGTCTTTAAGGAAGAACGGCAGATGATCCTCCTGAGGGGTTGCCGAGCAGAAGAACACCTTATAATCATCCATGAATTTCTGCGGGTCTGCCATGACCCTTGGCCACGGGCGTTCATAAGTGGTCTTAAAATCAGTATGATACATCGTGCTGGTAAATGATCCCATGCTCCCGAACAGTTCAGGATGACGGAACCCTATGTCATTGGTGATCATTGAACCCATGGAAAGACCGGCAATCGCCCGGTTCCATTTATCTGTTTTTGTCCGATAAGTGCTGTCAATAAAAGGAATACAGCTTCCGATAAGGGAATCCTCAAAACAGGTATCATTGACTCCGGCCGGAGTATCCGGGTAGCGGATAATACTGTTGTTCATTACGATCAGGAAAGGAACACATTTCTTTTCCGCGAGCAGATTGTCCATTATAAAGTTCACCCTGCCGGCAGCTGTCCAGACAGTTTCATTTTCCCCGCCGCCGTGCTGCAGGTACAGTACAGGGTAGGCGTCTGTGCCGTTCATGTAGCCGGGAGGAGTGTAGACAAGGCATCTCTCTGTTTCTCCGGTAGCTTTTGAATAGTAGTAATTTTCGCAGACAGCACCATGGGGAACGTCCTTTACATAGCTGAATTCCAGATCATTATCCGGAACCTCAAGAAAGTTCCAGGGCTTTCCGCCTGACCAGTAGATCGGGAGGAACGGCCAGATGACAAACGTACCGTCTACATAAACATCGATATTCCTTGGACCGGTCTTACGCTCATCAAACTTCATGATGCAGCTGAAGATCCCGTCGCCGCCTGTTTCCATTACGATCGGCGTGTCTCTCCAGGGGGCATATCCTTCCGGCGTCGGGTCGCCAAACCAGGGAACCAGTCTGATCTCTTTTGCCTCGGGCGCAAACATCCTGATCTCATATGAGCCATCAGACAGAAGGCGGGCAGCGGGGTAGATATCCCTGCCCGGGATCCCCATCTGTATCACATCGTCACAGCTTAAGCCGCTGATCTTGAATATCTTATTTGAAAGCAGTTCCTGAGTGAATTTCATCCGTTCATCCCTTTTCGTTTAAAACAAATGATCATAAATATTTTATCACCATTTGGCAGTTTGGTGTACACGCACCGAATGAGTTTAATATCATTATAGAATCTTTTAAAAATGACAGATATAATAGATGTGTTAAGAGAAGATGAAAAAGAGGTTTGATAAATGGCAGCGATCAGCACAAAAAAAGTCGGAAAGGATCTGACGGAGGGGCCCATATTAAGGAAACTGGTTCCGTTTGTCCTTCCGATAGTTCTGGCAAATCTGGTACAGCAGTTATACGGCATAGTCGACCTGATAGTTATCGGCAAGTTCATGGGACCGACCGGTACAGTCGGTGTATCTGTCGGAGGAGAGATAAATGACATCATACTGCCGCTTGCAGGTGCGTTTGCTTCTGCCGGTCAGATCCTGATAGCTCAGCTTGTCGGTGCGCGCGCTGAAAAGAAAAAAGAAAAAGCCATCGGAACACTGTTGTCACTCATGCTGTTTGCAGGCCTGTTCATAATGGTTGTAGTGCTTGTGCTCCATTCTGTATTCCTGAAACTTCTCAGCTGTCCGCCCGAAGCATACGGACAGGCAGTAAGCTACATGGTCATCACTGCATTCGGCATCCCTTTTGTAATGATGTATAATGCCGTCTGCGGAGTCCTGCGCGGAATGGGAGAATCCAACCGTCCGTTTATTTTCATCTGTATCGCAGCTGCAGCAAATATCGTCATGGATATAATACTGGTCGTTCCGTTCCACATGGAAGCGGCAGGAACAGCCATAGCGACACTTATCTCCCAGATAGCATCATTTGCGGCAGCTTTTATATTCATGTATCAGCGGAGGGAACATTTCGGATTCAAGCTGTCGCTGTCATATCTTAAGATAGACGGCGAAGCTCTTAAGATCATACTGAAACTCGGCATACCTCAGGCAGTCCGCTCCATGTTTGTACGGTTTTCAATGTTCTACGTCAATTCGAGCATAAACTCCTACGGACTGGTCGTTTCCGCGACAAACAGCGTGGGCAACAAGCTTATGAGCTTCCTGGAGCTTTACAGTTCAAGCTTCATGTCTGCATGTTCGGCCATGGTCGGACAGAATCTGGGTGCGAAAAAACCTGACCGGGCATTGAAGATGGTCTGGTATTCGTTGGGTATTACCATGGCGATCGCCGCCGTGGCAGCAGCTCTGCTGTTCTTCTTCCCGAGTCAGATGTACGGCATATTCACTAGTGATCCTGCCGTCATAGAGATGGGACACGTTTATATTCAGATGCTGATGGTCCATCTGTTTTTCTCAGCATTTATTTCGCCGCTTCAAGGCGTTGTCCTGGGAAGCGGAAACTCCATTTTGAATTTTATCATCGGCATTATTGACGGTGTCATATGCAAGGTCGGATTCGGAGTCATCCTGGCGTATGTTTTTGACATGGGTTACCTTGGCTTCTGGTGGGGGACTGCGTTTTCAAGGGCAATCCCGGGCTTGATCTGTCTCATATATGTGCTGAGCGGAAAATGGAAAAACCGCAGTCTGTTTAAGGAATCACCAAAGGAAGCGGAAGCATGAGCAAACTGATCGGCATAGGGGTAGGCCCCGGAGATCCGGAGCTTTTAACTATAAAAGCAGTAAGATGCATAAGGGAGGCAGATGTCATATGTCTTCCGAACGCATCAAAAGAAAAATGCAGAGCCTATTCAATAGCGGAAAAGGCAGTTCCTGAGATAAAAGAAAAGGAATGCATCTGGTGCGATTTCAGGATGATACGTGACCCTGAGCTGCTAAAGGAGATGCACAAAGAAATATATCTGAAGATCCGAAGCGTGTTAACGGAAGGAAAAACTGCTGCATTTCTAACGATCGGGGATCCGGCAACGTATTCCACTTTTACATATATTCTGGAGCTTGCGCAAAATGACGGCTTTGAAACTGAGATCGTAAGCGGAGTCACTTCATATGCGGCAGTTGCTGCAAGACTGGGCATTGCGCTGTGCGAAGGCGGGGAGGAACTGCACATAGGCACATCGCAAAGTGGCATGGAGACATTCAGCAGTCTGCCCGGAACAAAGATAATAATGAAATCAGGGCGCGGCCTCAGGGAAGTGAAGGAGATCCTCCGTAAGGCTGAGGCAGAGAAGGGAGCAGAAGTTTATGCAGTATCAGACTGCGGACTTCCGGATGAAAAAGTCTTTTTTGGAGCTGATGAGATACCTGAAGACGGAGAATACATGACAACGGTGATCATAAAGGACCGCCGTTTATGATAAACAATACAGAATCTTTAATGACTCAGGGGGAGGAAAGCTCTGCTTTGTTAAACAGTGATGGCCACAGGTCAGAGATCTCCGAACCCAGCATGAATGGCTCAGGGTAGCAGACAGCCCAGAATGCGGGCTTGGGGCAGCCGTTTCCATCAAACAGGAGCGGATACTCATCATTGCGCCAGCTCATGTCATCGGTCAGTCCCCAAAACTGTACCGCTTCAAGCTGATCACTGAATCCGATAAGGGTTCGCATGGTTTTAGCAAACGTCTCTGCCTGGGCATTAAGGGATGGGTCAGTGTTATCATCTATTCCGATATCCATTTCGCTTACACGGATGCGAAGACCGAGAGCTTTGACATTATCAAATGCCTCTCTCACCAGTTCCATGGTAGGGAAATCTGCAAAATTGTGCATTTGGAAACCATATCCGTCAATATTTCCTTCAGCGACAAGGCTCCTGAGCAGCTCCAGGATTTTATCCTTCTTATTTGGGACGTCATTTATGTAATCGTTATAATAGAGCAGAGTGCCTTCAGGCGCATATTTTCTTGCATATTCAAATGCACGGTGGACGTAGTCATCACCCACCACTTCCTGCCAGAAGCCTTCACGGATAAGGGTGTCTTTATCACTTACGGCCTCGTTGACCACATCCCAGGATACTACGAGACCGGGATAATTATCGTCTAAATACGACATTACACTTTTGATGTAGTTTTCCAGCCTGCAGAGCATGGTCTCACGCGAAACAAGCGGCTTCTCCATATCATAGCCTTCATGGAAGAATGCCCCCGGAGTCTGCCTGAACCAAAGTAAAGTATGCCCATGTACTTTCAGCTGGTTTTCTTCCGCAAAGTCAAGGATCGGGCATGCGTTGTCAAAACACACTTCGACACATGTCGCGTCACCTGTTTCTTC
>JAZOAJ010000259.1:0-2296 GCA_045595385.1 Lachnospiraceae bacterium
AAATACGGTCAAAGGAAAAGGCTATTCAAGAGCAGAGCAGACTCCTATCGGAAACCACAGCATGACATTTACTGAAGAAGAACATCAGGCAGCCATTGCCGAACTGAAAGGAGGTCTTGAAAAATGAATTTTGAACAGGCCTGCGTTTTGCCAATGAGACAGGTTGCTGCCGATTGGCTTAAGGAAAAAATGGCTGAGGATGACAAAGTCATCGCTATCAATGCCGACCTTGGAAGCGCATGCGGGACTCTCGGCCTCGCAAAAGCATTTCCGGACAGGGTATTCAATGTGGGCATAGCTGAAGCAAACATGGCGGGTGTGGCTGCCGGACTTGCAGCTTACGGATACAAGCCTTACATTTTCACATTCGCACCGTTCGCCACAAGAAGGATAGCTGACCAGCTTGCCATATCGATCTCATATGCCGGACTGAAGGTAGTCATCATAGGAACTGACCCCGGAGTTTCCGCGCAGATGAATGGCGGAACACACATGGGAGTTGAAGATACTGCCATTGCAAGAGCAATACCGGGCATCATGGTGTTCGAGCCTTCAGACTGCGGTCAGTATGCGGTTGCACTTGAGCAGATCGATGCGTATGACGGACCTGTGTTCATCCGGCAGTTAAGGAAGATAACTCCTCCTGTCTATAAACCGGTGGACGGAAAGGAGTTCAACCTTTTAACAGCGGATCTTCTTAAAGAGGGCAGTGATGTTTCCCTCATAGCATCAGGAGTTGAGATCGAGCAGGCGATGAAGGCTGCGGACATGCTTGCTGCAGAAGGTATCAATGCCGAAGTCATCGGAGTCCATACAGTTAAACCTCTTGATACGGATACCATTATCAAGTCTGTCAGCAAGACCGGATGTGCCGTAGTCTGTGACAATCACAATGTGATAGGCGGCCTGTGCGGAGCCGTTTCAGAGACTCTGGCGCTCAACCGTCCGACACCGCTTGAATTCATCGGATTCCAGGACTGCTTCGGAGCAGTCGGTAAAATGAGCGACCTCATGGAGCGTTTTGAAATGAAGGACAAGCACATCGCGGAGGCTGCTAAAAAGGTTCTCAAAAGGAAAAACTGATCATTTTTCAGTTGGATCTTTAAAGGGATATGGGACAATGTAAGTCCCATATCCCCTTTTTTGCGGTGTGAATAGTGATCAGCTTATTAAATCTTTATTAAAAAAACCGGCATTAGTTGAATTTTCTGTGAACTTGTATTAAAATTGTTCAAAATTTTATTTTTAGCGGAAAGAGATAGAACATGAGTTCGAAAACAACATCCTATATCATTAAAAGGATCATTCTCGCGCTTGTAACCATCTGGGTTGTCATGACGGTAACCTTTTTTGTCATGCACTTTATCCCCGGTGGCCCTTTTACGAGCGAAAAAGCTGTCAGCCCTTCCGTTCAGGCTGCCATGGAGGCTAAATACGGCTTGGATAAGCCGCTCCTTCAGCAGTATGCAACTTACATGAAGGGAATAATAACACAGTTTGACTTTGGTCCTTCGATCAAGCAGAAAGGCCGTCAGGTAGTTGATATCATCTTTGACGGTTTCAGGACTTCGTTTAAACTGGGTGTGCTCGCTGCAGCGTGGGGCGCAATGGCAGGAGTAGTTCTCGGTGCTGTTGCAGCGCTTAAGAGAAATACCGTAATAGACAGGATCATAATGGTGATCGCGACGGCATTCATTTCAATGCCGGGCTTTATTGTCGGATCTCTCATGCTGCTTATCTTTGCGGTCCAATTAAGATGGGTGCCTGCGAACGGATCGACAGCGGCAGGTCTTATCCTGCCTGTAATAGCGCTTGGTCTATCGCCGATGGCTAATATCACACGTCTTACCAGATCATCCATGCTTGATGTTCTAGGGCAGGATTACATAAGAACTGCCAAGGCTAAGGGCGTATCCGGTACCAAGACTATTTTCGGGCATGCTCTTAAGAATGCCCTCATCCCTGTCATTACATACATAGGACCGATGCTTGCTTACATAGTCACAGGTTCCCTGGTCATTGAGCAGATATTCGCGGTCCCCGGAATAGGCAGGTACTTTGTCTCAAGTATCATCAACAGGGATTATCCAATGGTCATGGGTACTACCATCATACTTGCTGTACTGATAGTCATCATGAACCTTATCAGTGATATCCTGTACAAGGTAGTAGATCCAAGGATCGATTTTCAATAGGAGGTTAGGGAAATGAGCATGTTTGATAAAAACCGTCCTTTTAGCCTCCAGGTTAATATGGACAATTTCCTCCCCGCCAGTGACGAGGAAAAGGAATACAT
>JAZOAJ010000260.1:0-6733 GCA_045595385.1 Lachnospiraceae bacterium
TATAATATCCCGGTCGGAACAAAGGTATTGTCATATTAAGTATATAAATAAAGAGGTATCTGATGAGCAAAAGAGCTGCAAAGGGCACAAACAAAAAAGAACCTGCGGTGGTTAGGAAGAATCCCCGCGTGTCTGCCCGCACCTCAGGGGAAACTAAGAAAAAGAATAAGTTCGGTACAGTCGGCATACTTGTGATCGTTGCGGCTGCGCTGATCGTTGTCATAGCGGTCATAACCATAGGGATCGGATGTAACGGACATCAGGGGCAGGGAGGCTCGATATTTAACAACAAGGATACCGAGATCAATGTTGAAGTCCAGACGGATGAGAACGGCGAGACAATAGCAGCCGACAGCACAGCGATCCTGGTGGAACGCCAGAATCTTCTCAACAATGACAGCTGCCAGGTTATCATTACTGCCATAGATACCCAGAATCCTTCAGGATATACCATAGATGTGGAGCTCGTTAATAAGACAGATTCATCCCAGATGTATTCAGTCAAGTACGCAACGGTTGACGGCCTCAGCGTTGATCCCAACTGGGCAAGCGAGGTTGGCGGAGGAGCTACCAAGGAAGGACACATCACATTCCATAAGTCTGACTATGCTGCATACAATCTCGGCTTTACCGACATACAGCTTGTATTCGTTGTAAATGATGCTGTTGAGACCTCTACCCAGATCACACAGCAGGCTGTTATCATCTATCCGTATGGCGCCGGAACAGCTACCATGTATACCAGAAAGAGCAAAGACTCCGATGTTGTCCTCATTGACAATAATTCCTTGAGGGTAACATACATAGACAGCTCAAACGATGACGTCTGGGGATACAGCGCGAATGTCTATATTGAGAATAAGACCGGAACAAATCTGTGGGTATCCGCAGCTGATGTCAAAGTCAATGGAGTTCCCGTTGATCCTTTCTGGGGAACAACAGTTCCCGCAAACTCATCTGCGTACAATTCTATCTGCTGGACGACTTCACAGTTTAGCGAAGCAGGAATAACTGATGGAGTGAGCAGCATTGAAATGCTGATCAATGCCAATAACTACGATGACTGGGAGGCTCTTCAGATCACATCGGAAGCAGTGACTATTAATCCCTGATAAACAATCTTAAACCTCTGATCCGGGACGGCTGTTTCCGCCCCGGATCTTCTTTTTTTAATCCTGCCGCTTTCCGGCAGACATCAACTTGAACAACATGAATAAACGAGAGATCGGAAGCTTTAAGGAACAGAAAGCCTGCGAATATTTATGCACGCAGGGCTTAAAGATCATTGGCAGGAACTATTACTGCAGGAGCGGAGAGATAGACATCATTGCAGGAGACGGTGAATATCTTGTTTTTGCCGAAGTGAAATTCAGGAGCAGCGATGCCTATGGAGGTGCTGTATATGCGATATCCGGATTAAAACAAAAGCGTATCAGGGAGACTGCAGCGGCGTTCATCAGGGAGCACGGGACATGCGGATACCGTTATTTCAGGTTTGATGCCGTACTCATTACCGGAGAGAGGATAGAATACATTAAAAATGCCTGGCAGTGAATCATCTTTCTGTTCTTTTTTCATGCCCGTAATTGTATAATCTTTATTAAGATAATTTGTCTGATCACGATCAGGGAGGTCATCATGAAAATGAGAAAAAGATTAATAAAGTCAATAGCACTGATACTTTGCATGGCACTGGTCATCTCGGCATCCGGATGCGGGAAACTGTTTTCCGGCAAGTCGGTCGATGATATTATCAACGGAGTTGTTGGTGCCGGAAATGGCGGTCCCGGACAGGGGAGTGCCCAGACAACTGAAACAGGCATGAGTGAAAGCACCGCGGACAATAACGGTGAAGAACGTGAAACCGTTGCCGCCATTGCAAGAAAACTGCTGCTCGGTGCTTTCGCAAAGGAAAGCGCTGCAAATGTAGACGCAGCTGTCAGGGAGCCGGGATTTTCTTCACTCAGCGAAGCAGTGAATTATGGTGCTTTCCGTTTTGACCCGGCAGAGGAAGCACTGCTGAGGAACAACGGTTTTGTTGTCAGTGCCGGCGGTTCAAAGGAATTCTATAAATACTATGAAATGAACCGTTATGACAACATCGCGAACTTTGTAACGGTTGACTCCATGATGCATGCATACCACATGTATTTCGCATATCTCCTTAAGAGCACGGAAAGGACCTATCTTTCAGACCTGCTGCTCAGCCTTAGTGAAACGATGCTCGCAGAGAGCAGGAAACAGTATGATGAGCTCCTTGGCACGGAGTGGGAGGATGCGGCACGAAGGAATGTTGTTTTCTTTACTGTCGGCGCTGCGCTCCAGAATGAGAACGAGATGATAGACGGCTATGCAGCCGACATGGTCAATACAGAGCTTAACAGGATATATGATGCAAACGCGATAAATATATCAGAGCTTACAGGTGTAAGGCTTGATTATTCCCAGTTTAAGCCCAGAGGGTATTATGCGGGAGACGCAGGACTCGAAAAATACTTCCGTGCGATGATGTGGTACGGACAGGTAGCATTTGTACATAGAGAAGAACTTCTTGACAGAGAGGCACTTCTCATGAACATGGCGCTTCAGGAAGGCGCCATCGACCTGTGGGAGATGATCTATTCAGTCACATCATTCTTCGCGGGTGCAAGTGATGACCTGTCATACTATGAATACATGCCCGCCGTTTGGGCAGCTTATGGCAGCAGTGCCGGATATGAGGATCTCATCGGGGACCCGGCTCCCTGGGAGGCCTTCAGGTCATACATCGATGAAATGCCTGCTCCGAGCATCAATTCAGTCCCCATGATCGACGACCGCAACCCGGATACCCACTCCAACCTGGAAAATAAGGGATTCCGGTTCATGGGGCAGAGGTTCACAATAGATGAGGCGATATTCCAGCAGCTGATATATGATTATGTCCTGGAAGATCCAAGCGGAGCCCAAAGGCTGCTTCCCGACACGCTTGACGTTGCAGCTGCCCTTGGAAGTGAAGAGGCTTACAGGATCCTGAAAGATCAGGGAGATACTGCATATGAGGGGTATCCTGAAAACATGGACATGGTAAGGACATCCATCCAAAATGCTTCAGACGATCTCTGGGGAGCAAGCCTGTACAGCGCGTGGATATATACGCTCACACCGCTGCTTGAGGAGAAAGGAGAAGGCTACCCCGATTTCATGAAAAACAGCGCATGGGCAAGGAAGGATCTGGAAACATTTGCCGGAAGCTATGCCGAACTGAAGCATGATACTGTCCTGTACGCAAAGCAGGTAGTTGCGGAAATGGGTGGAATGGAGATCCCGGATTGGGATACCAGAGGTTATGTCGAACCTGAAGTGGAAGTGTGGGCAAGGTTTGAAGCACTTGCTTCAAAGACAGCCGAAGGACTTCTTGCATATGGAATGATAGGCGACACTGAACTTGATATTTTAAACGAGCTTGCGGATCTGGCCGCACAGTTTAAGGTGATCTCTGAAAAAGAACTCAGGGGCGAACTGCTGACTGCCGAAGAGTATGAGCTCATAGAGTACTTCGGAGGAAATCTCGAGCATTTGTGGAGAGCCGCTCTTGCTGATGAGGGAGACCGCATAGATATCTCAAACTTCCCTGCGGCTATCGTATGCGACATCGCGACGGATCCAAACGGATGGTGTCTTGAGGTCGCAACCGGCAATCCTTCAAGGATACGTATCATGGTATACTTTGACGGCGCATACCATATCTGTTCCGGCGCGATGTATTCATTCTATCAGTTTGAACAGCCGTTAAGTGAAAGGCTGACAGACGTTGAATGGAGACAGATGATGGGTCTCGCACTCAATGATGACGGCAGATATGACAGCTCAAATGCAAAAGAACAGCCTGAGTGGACACAGGTCTACCGCTTTAAAAGGTAAACAGTGAATAAGAAAAAACGCATATTCATTATCATTGCAGTATCAGTCATTGCTGCAGCGCTGCTCGTGCTTGCTGCATTTGCAGCCTGGAGAGCAGGGGCATTCCTTCCCGGGTGGATAAGATGGCAGTCTGCGCAGATCTCGGAAAATGATCCGCGGATATGTCTTGAGAATAAAAAAGTGACTGTTACTTCAGGTGGGGATCAGGCAGTGTGGGAATCTCCCGCAGGAGTTCTTGTCCAGGATGCCATGTTTGAAGATATCGACGCTGACGGCGAAGAAGAACTGGTGCTCCTTTGCTGGAAGATAGGCCGATACGGGCCGGTCAAGCCAAAGTTCGGTGAACCGGAAGTGAACAGCTGGGTCCAGCACATATATATCTATGACTGGAAGGATCAGTCGATGCATGCGGCATGGATGGCATCGGACATAGGGCTGGACGTTGAAAACTGGGACTTTGACGGCCGGGAACTGACACTTACAGAGCCTTCCGGAAGAGAGACAAAATGGGTCTGGTATGACTGGGGTCTGGAGCTTTCAGAGGAAGTGAAAAAATGAATTGACGATTTAAAAACCTGTGTTATAATAGGTCTGTTCGTTTGGCAAACGAGACTAAGTAAAGAATAAGCTATGAGGGGAGGTCAGTTCCGGCTTATGTCTAACGTAGTTGTAAAAGAGAATGAGTCTTTAGACAGCGCACTTCGCCGTTTCAAGAGAAACTGTGCTAAGGCTGGTATCCAGCAGGAGATCCGTAAGAGAGAGCACTATGAGAAACCGAGCGTAAGACGCAAGAAGAAATCTGAAGCTGCCAGAAAACGCAAATATAACTAAGACTTATAGGCCGTTCCGCGAGGGACGGCCTTTCTTTTTCCGTGATGCTTGAGAGCGGTTGGAAGGTATGCTATAATTCATTGTTAAAGTAGCGGAAGCGGCCAGTGTTATAGGAAAGGTTTAAAAAGGTGGCTTGTTGAGCAGCATAGAAAACATAGTTGAGCTGTCTTCGTCCGATATAAAAGAGATCTTCGGCGAATACGATGAAAACGTGAAAAAGATCGAAAAGGCACTGCATGTATCGATACTGTCCAAGGAAAGCGGTATTAAGATCATAGGCGGTGAAGTGGAAGCAGAGCGCGCGAGAAAGATCATCAACGATCTGGCGCTCCTTATCCATAAAGGCGGATCTGTTAATGCGCAGAGCGTGGATTACTGCATCTCGCTGGTAAAGGCCGGTGAGACCAGACAGATCAGTGAGCTTGATGATGACGTCATCTGCCATACTGTTAACGGCAGACCGATCAAACCCAAGACATTCAACCAGAAGTCATATGTAGACAGCATAAGGAACAACATGATCGTCTTCGGACTTGGTCCTGCCGGAACCGGAAAGACCTACTTGGCAATGGCAATGGCCATTGACGCCTTTAAGAGCGGTGATGTGAGCAGGATCATACTTACGAGACCGGCCATAGAGGCGGGTGAGAATCTCGGATTTCTTCCCGGTGACCTGCAGAGCAAGGTCGATCCGTACCTGAGGCCCCTTTATGATGCCATTTATCAGATCATGGGAGCTGAAAGCTATATTTCCAACAGTGAAAAAGGCCTTATCGAGGTCGCTCCTCTTGCATACATGAGAGGACGTACCCTGGACAACGCATTCATCATACTGGACGAAGCCCAGAACACGACGCCCGCCCAGATGAAGATGTTCCTTACAAGAATAGGATTCGGCTCCAAGGTCGTGATAACAGGCGACCAGAGCCAGAAGGACCTCCCGGCAGGACAGGTATCGGGGCTTGACGTGGCTGTCAAAGTCCTTGAGAACATCAGGGAGGACATAGCCATATGCAGGCTGACCAACGCGGACGTTGTGAGGCACCCGGTAGTCCAGCAGATCGTCATGGCATACGAAGAGTATGAAAAGAAACAGGCAGAACGCAAACAGAACAGGAACAGACAGTAATGGCGGTTTATGTTGAATTTGAAACAGACAGGACATTTGACTTCCCTGATGCAGAGGGAATAGTTAAAGAAGCCGTAGCTGCCGTCTTCAGCGATAAAGAACTCCCGGAAGAACTGGACGTTAATGTCCTTGTCACAACAGAGGACGGGATCAGGGAGATCAACAGGGATAACAGAGGGATCGACAGCGCGACAGATGTGCTCTCATTCCCGTATTATGATTATGATGAACCGGGTGTGTTTGACGGAGTGATATACGAAGACTCGGAGAACATTCTTGGCGACATCATCATATGCGCCGACAGAGTCATTGCCCAGGCGGAGGAATATGGGCACAGCCAGAAGAGAGAACTGGCATTTCTCATAGTCCACAGCATGCTCCATCTCGTGGGATACGATCACATGGATGAAGCGGATGGAGAACTGATGCGGGCAGAGGAAAAACGTCTTATGGGGATCCTTGGGATCCAGAGGTGATCTTGGCAGAAACACAGAGCAAAAAGAACAATTTCATGGTCCAGGGCGCCATCCTCGGTGCCGCATCAATCCTGGTAAGGCTCATCGGTCTTGTATACAGGGTTCCTCTGAACAACATACTTGGTGCGGAGGGCATAGCATATTACGGAGTTGCATTTGATGTTTACTCCATATTGCTCCTGCTGTCCTCATACAGCATGCCTCTGGCGGTATCAAAGATGGTATCAGCCCGCGCAGCCCTCGGGCAGTACAGGAATGTTAAGAGAGTACTGATACATGCCATCCTGTTTTCGCTTGCGCTTGGTCTTACCGCATTTGCCATAACTTTCTTCGGAGCGGAATGGTTCGCCAGGATACTGAATTATCCACAGAGCGCAGTTGCGCTGAGGGTCCT
>JAZOAJ010000261.1:0-8630 GCA_045595385.1 Lachnospiraceae bacterium
ATGTTTCCCGATTTGCCTTCGGAAAATGAAATCGGGAACAAAAAATGAAGGATTATGTAAAAACATATCCCGATTTAAAAAATGTATTAAGAATCGGGAACAAAAAGCAGCTGAAAAAGAAAGACGGGGTCCCGATATTAGAATGGAGGCCCGAAAAGGGAAACATTTCCGGCAAAACTTCGATCCCCGCCTCCTTCCGCAAAAAAACAGCAGGCCACGCCATAAAGGCGAAGCCTGCTGTTTTCATGCATCCGGCGGGAATCGAACCCGCATTTCCGGCTCCGGAGGCCGACGCTCTATCCATTGGGCTACGGATGCATCCGTTACATATTCTTAATTTTTATCCCGCTTTTGTCAAGTGAAAATATAACAATTCAGACAACAGCGGCAGGCAGTGGCCATTGTAGGCTGCTACAATAGGATTGTACAAATATTTGTACAAAATGTTTTTAATAAATACTGTAAAAACAAGGTGCGCTATGGTATTATATGTTGAAAGTATTTTTGCTGTACAATCTGCAAAGATTAAAAATAAGCTTTATGGAGGACATATTATGGCTAGAAAAATGAAGACCATGGATGGTAATACAGCTGCCGCGCATGTCTCATATGCGTATTCAGACGTTGCAGCCATCTATCCGATCACTCCTTCATCTGTCATGGCAGAGCTTGCTGATAAGTGGGCTGCTGACGGACTGAAGAACATTTTCGGACGTGAAGTCCAGGTGACTGAGATGCAGTCTGAGGCAGGAGCAGCCGGAGCAGTTCACGGCTCACTTACCGCAGGCGCGCTGACCACAACATTCACCGCGTCCCAGGGACTTCTCCTGATGATACCCAACATGTACAAGATCGCAGGCGAGCAGCTCCCTGCTGTCATCGATGTTTCTGCAAGAGCGATCGCTACACATGCGCTTTCGATCTTCGGAGATCATTCCGATATCTATGCGTGCCGTCAGACAGGTTTCGCATTCCTCTGCGCTTCAAGCGTACAGGAAGTAATGGACCTGACTCCGGTCGCTCACTGCGCTGCAATAAAGGGCAGAGTTCCTTTTGTAAACTTCTTCGACGGATTCCGTACATCACACGAGATCCAGAAGATCGAAGTATGGGATTATGAGGACCTCAAGGATCTCGTAGATCTTGACGCAGTTGCAGCATACAAGGCTACAGCCCTGAATCCTGAGAGAGGATGCCAGCTCGGTTCAGCTCAGAACCCCGACATTTTCTTCCAGGTCAAGGAAGCAAGCAACAAGCATTATGAGGCGCTCCCTGCAGTAGTTGAGGAGTACATGAACAAGATCAATGCCAAGATCGGCACCAACTATGGCCTATTCAATTACTACGGCGCACCCGATGCGGAGCATGTAATCATCGCCATGGGTTCAGTATGTGAGACAGCTGAGGAGGTCATCGACTTCCTTAACGCCCAGGGCGGAAAATACGGAATCATCAAGGTCCGTCTCTACAGGCCGTTCTCAGCTAAACATCTTATCGATGCCATTCCTGAGACCGTTAAGCAGATCAGCGTACTTGACAGGACAAAGGAGCCCGGATCACTCGGCGAGCCTCTTTACCTCGACGTCGTTGCTGCACTTCATGACAGCAAGTTCAAGGATGTTCCCATCTTCTCAGGCCGTTACGGACTCGGAAGCAAGAACACCAATCCCGGACAGATCATCGCAGTATTTAAGAATACAGAGAAGAAGCAGTTCACGATCGGTATCAACGATGATGTTACAAACCTTTCACTGGATGCTTCATACAATCCTGTTACAGTTCCTGACTCGATCATCTGCTGCAAGTTCTGGGGACTCGGAGCTGACGGAACAGTCGGTGCGAACAAGAACTCCATCAAGATCATTGGTGACAACACAGACCAGTACGCTCAGGCATACTTCGACTATGACTCAAAGAAGAGCGGTGGCGTAACCGTTTCACATCTGCGTTTCGGCAAGGATCCGATCAAGTCCACCTATCTCATAGACCAGGCAGACTTCGTTGCATGCCACAATGCATCATATGTCCACAAGTACAACATGGTACAGGATGTTAAGGACGGCGGAACATTCCTGCTCAACTGCTCATGGGATGTTGATGAACTGTCAAAGAATCTCCCCGGACAGGCAAAGAGATATATCGCAGAGCACAACATCAATCTCTACACGATCGACGGAATCAAGATCGGTAAGGAGATCGGACTCGGCGGAAGGATCAACACCGTCCTTCAGTCAGCATTCTTCTCACTGGCAAGGATCATCCCGAGGGAAGACGCGATCCGTCTCATGAAGGAAGCCGCCAAGAAGACTTACGGCCGTAAGGGTGATGATATCGTCAACATGAACTATGCAGCCATCGATGCAGGCGACCAGCAGGTTGTCAAGATCGACGTTCCCGCTGATTGGGCAAATGCCGAGGATGAAGTTCTCGGAATTGTCCATGCAGACGGACGTGAAGATGTCATCAGCTTCGTAAACAATATCCAGACCCCGGTCTCGGCACAGGAAGGAAACAACATCCCTGTTTCAGCATTCCTTGATTACCAGATCGGTAATACACCTCCGGGAACAGCTGCTTATGAGAAGAGGGGCATTGCGGTTGACGTTCCTTGCTGGAATCCTGACGGATGTATCCAGTGCAACCAGTGCTCATACGTATGTCCTCACGCAGCTATCCGCCCTGTCATCATGACAGCAGAGGAAGCAGCAAATGCTCCTGCAGGCATGAAGATGAAGGATGCAATGGGACTTCCCGGATACAAGTTCGCTATCACACTGTCAGCGCTTGACTGTACAGGATGCGGATCATGTACAAATGTATGCCCGGGCAACATCAAGAATCCGGGAACACTCAAGCTTTCACCTATCGAGAACGAGCTTCCTCAGCAGGAGATCTTCGCATTTGGCCAGACCATTCCCGCAAAGCAGGAAGTTGCCGATAAGTTCAAAGAGACCACCGTTAAGGGATCACAGTTCAAGAAACCTTACCTTGAGTTCTCAGGAGCATGCGCAGGCTGCGGTGAGACACCTTATGTCAAGCTCATGACCCAGCTCTTCGGCGACAGGGCATACATTGCAAATGCAACAGGATGCTCATCGATCTGGGGCAACTCATCACCGTCCACACCTTATACAGTAAATGCAAAGGGACAGGGACCCGCATGGTCCAACTCACTGTTCGAGGATGCGGCTGAATTCGGTTACGGCATGGTGCTCGCCCAGAACGCCATCAGGGACGCTCTTAAAGAAAAGGTCGAGAACCTTCAGGCAAAGGCAGAGAAGGACGACGTAAAGGCGGCATGCGCTGGATGGCTTGAGACATTTACATCAGGCGCCGCAAACGGCCCTGCAACAGATGCTCTCGTAGCAGCTCTTGAGGCATGCGGATGCGATGATGCCAAGGAGATACTCGCACAGAAAGAATATCTGTCCAAGAAGAGCCAGTGGATCATCGGCGGTGACGGATGGGGCTACGATATCGGCTTCGGCGGACTTGACCACGTTATCGCTTCCGGCAAGGATCTGAACATCCTCCTTCTTGATACAGAAGTTTACTCCAACACAGGCGGTCAGTCTTCCAAGGCTACACCTGCAGGCGCAACAGCCCAGTTCGCTGCAGCCGGCAAGGAAGTCAAGAAGAAAGATCTCGCACAGATCGCAATGAGCTACGGTTATGTATATGTTGCCCAGATCGCAATGGGTGCTGACATGAACCAGTGCATCAAGGCCATTGCTGAAGCTGAGAGCTATGAGGGACCTTCACTCATCATCGCTTATGCTCCTTGTATCAACCATGGTATCAAGGGCGGCATGAAGAATGCCATGAGCGAGGAGAAGAAAGCTGTTACATCAGGTTACTGGAACCTTCTCAGATACGATCCGAGAAAGGCACAGGAAGGCAAGAATCCGTTCACATTAGATTCCAAGCCCGCAACCACCGAGTATGCAGACTTCCTGCATGGCGAGGTCCGTTATACAGCACTTGAGCTCCAGGATCCCGAGAGAGCAAAGAGGCTGTTCGCCAAGTCTGAACAGGATGCAAAGAACAGATACGAGTATCTGCAGAAACTTGCAAGCCTTGAGTAAGACATTTACAGACAAATGATAAAGAGGCCGCTGCGAAAGCGCAGCGGTCTCTTTTTTTGCTTATCCACGCAGTATTTGTAAGACAGAAGGATTTGTGTTAAAATCCTAGCAACTGTGCAAAGGAGTGTATTCTGAAGAAATGAAGGTATGGGTCATCATAGTGATCGCGGCAGCAGTGCTGCTCATAGCAGCGGCGGTAATCCGCTGCTTTTATGAGCTGCGTACTCTTTCCGTGAGCAGATACACCATACGTTCTCCGAAGGTAGCACCCGGGGATGAACTGAAAGCAGTATTTCTCTCCGATCTTCACAGCTGCGAATACGGCGATGGAAATGAAGATCTTAAGAACCTTATCGAGAAAGAATCCCCTGACATAATACTGATAGGCGGCGACATGTTAGTGAGCGCTTCGGCAAAGGGCGACACAAAGACCAGACGTTTTCTTAGCCGGATCAGTGATATTGCGCCGATATACTACGCTCCCGGAAACCATGAGAAGGCGGTGGAGAGCCTCAGGTCTTTCAGGACCAGAAACCGGAACTACATGGGGTTCCTTGGCAGCCTGGGGATAAAGTATCTTAAGAACGAGACGGAAAACATAAATGACTCTGTTTCAGTCACAGGGCTTGACGTGGCATATGAATACTACAGTAAGATCCGCCCAAGGAAGATGACGATACAGGCAATGACCGGTTATCTTGGCAAAACAGACAGGAGCAGATATAATATATTGTTAGCTCACAATCCGGGATATTTCGAATACTATGCCAGGACTGACGCGGATCTGGTGCTCTCCGGACATTACCACGGCGGCAGCATCAGGCTTCCTGTTATCGGGGGCATTATATCTCCCCAGTTCAGGCTGTTCCCGGACCACAGCAAGGGCCGGTTCGAAAAGAACGGGACAACGATGATCGTGACCGGAGGCTGCGGAAGCCATACAGTCAATCTGAGATTGTTCAACAAACCGGAGATAGTAGTCATTTCCATTGAGGGAAGTGAGGTAGGCAATTGAGTTTTTCAGCCAGATTAAATGCGTTCGAAGGTCCGCTGGATCTTCTGATGCACCTTATCGAAAAAAATAAAGTTGATATTTATGACATCCCGATCTCGGACATAACGGATCAGTATCTTGAGTATCTGAACGAAATGGAAGAGGCGGACCCGGACGTCATGAGCGAATTCCTGGTAATGGCGGCAACGCTCCTTGACATAAAAGCAAGGATGCTCCTTCCGAAGGAAGTTGATGAAGAAGGAAATGAAGAGGATCCGCGTGCCGAACTTGTGGAGAAGCTCCTTGAGTATAAGCTGTACAAATACATGTCCATAGAGCTGAAGGACAAGGAGATAAACGCTTCAAAGATGGTTTACAGACAGGCGGACATTCCGGAAGAAGTTTCAAAGTACGAAGCACCGATAGACCTTGATGAATTCCTCGGCGACCTGACGCTTAGAAGGCTTAAGGAAGTCTTTGACGATGTCATGGCAAGGAGCAATGAGAAGATAAATGTCCAGGCTGTACAGTACGGAACGCTCAAGAGGGAAGAGATCAAGATCGCTGACAGGATCGATTTCCTCAGAAACAGAGTATCAAACGGCAGCAGATGCAGTTTCAGGGCACTGCTCGAAGAACACCGCACCAAGATGAATGTGATCGTGACATTCATGGCAGTTCTCGAGCTCATGAAGGCGGGAGAACTCTCTGCAGTCCAGGATGAAAAGAGTAACGACATAATACTATGCGCGGCGGAGTAAACAATGCAGAAAAGTGAAATGAAATCCATAATCGAAGCGGTCCTGTTCACCATGGGCGATGCTGTGGAACTGAAAGTTCTTGCAGACGCTCTTGAAGCGGACCCTTCGGAAGTAAAAAGTGTCATTGACGAGATGATCGCTGAAAAAGCCGCGCCTGAGAGCGGAACAGAGATCATAGAACTGGACGGCAGCTACCAGATGTGCACGAAGAAGCATGCTTATGAGTATCTGATAAAGATAGTTCAGATGCCAAAGAACTACAGGCTTACTGATGTCCAGCTCGAGACGCTGTCCATAATCGCGTACAAACAGCCTGTCACAAAGGGCGAGATAGAGAAGATCAGGGGCGTGGCTTCAGACCACGCTGTGAACAGGCTGCTTGAAGCAGGCCTCATCGAGGAAAAAGGCAGGCTCAGCACGCCGGGACGGCCGATGCTTTTTGCCACCACCCAGGAGTTCTTAAGGCGATTCGGCCTTAAGAATACGGAAGATCTTCCGGATGTTAACACCGAGAAAGTTGAGACCTTCAAAATGGAGGCTGAGGAAGAGATCGGTTACAGGCTGGACGGCGATGAAGCAGCGGACAGCGTGATCCTCGGAGGAGACGGGCCTGAAGCGGGAGATGCACAGGACTTATGAGAAAAGTCACAGTGATCGGAGGAGGACCTGCCGGAATGATGGCTGCGATAAGCGCTGCAGCGAACGGGGCAGATGTCACACTCCTTGAGAAAAATGAAAAGCTCGGAAAAAAGCTGTACATAACCGGAAAGGGCAGATGCAATCTCACAAATGCCTGTGACACAGAAGATATCTTCGACAACATAGTCACAAACCGGAAATTCATGTACAGTGCGATATATGCATTTCCCAATACCGAGGCCGTTTCCTTCTTTGAGAAAAGAGGCCTGAAGCTGAAGGAGGAGAGGGGCAAACGCGTCTTCCCCGCTTCGGATAAGAGCTCGGACGTGATCAGGACACTGGAGAAGGCGCTGAAGGAAGAAGGCGTCAGAGTCCGACTGAACACGAAGGTAACAGACATAGAAACGCTGGACTGCGACGCAGTTGTGATCGCAACAGGCGGATTGTCATACCCGTCAACCGGTTCCACCGGAGACGGATATGAATTTGCCAAGAGGCTTGGCCATATGATCACTGATACAGTACCTGCTCTTGTACCGCTGGTTGTGGAAGAAGAATACGCCGGGCGCATGGAAGGCCTTTCACTGAAAAATGTGGAGGTCAGGATCCTGGATGAGAAAGGAAGGGAACTACACAGGGATTTCGGCGAGATGCTGTTTACCGCTCACGGGGTGAGCGGACCGGTTATCCTCTCGGCATCGAGCAAAGCTGCCGGGAAGCTTAAGGAGAAGCCGGGGAGCCTGAAGCTCGTCATCGACCTCAAGCCGGCACTGGATGAAAAGCAGCTTGATGCCAGGATCCTCAGGGATTTTGGTGAAAACCTGAACAGAAATTTCAAGAACTCGCTGAACAGACTGCTCCCGTCAGGGATGATCCCTGTGATAGTAGAGCTTAGCGGGATCGATGAAAATAAAAAAGTAAACGAGATAACAAAGCAGGAGAGGGAGAACCTGGTAAAACAGATAAAAGGCCTGACATTTACCCTCACCGGCAGTGAAGGATTCTCCCATGCGGTGATAACCCAGGGAGGCGTGAGCGTTAAAGACATAAATCCCTCCACAATGGAGTCAAGACTCAGGCCCGGAGTATATTTTGCCGGGGAAGTGCTTGATGTGGACGCATTTACAGGAGGGTTCAACATACAGATCGCAATGTCAACCGGATGGCTTGCCGGACAGTCGGCTGCCCTTTCCGGTTCGGACATGCATGTAAAGGAGAAAAAATGAGTCAGATAGCGATAGACGGACCTGCAGGAGTAGGAAAGAGCACAGCGGCAAAGAACATTGCCGCAATAAAAAACTTCATGTACGTGGACACGGGTGCCATGTACAGGACCATAGGCCTTGCCTGCCTTGAACGCGGCATAGATGTTGCCGATGAAGAGAGGGTGTCCGAGTGCTGCGCAGGCGCGGACATAGACATTAAGTACATAGACGGAGTGCAGCATATGTATCTCGAGGGCAGGGATGTAAGCACAGACATCAGGAAGGAAGAGGTAGGTAAAGCAGCCTCTGACGTGTCAAAGTTCGCTGCAGTAAGGGAAAGACTGGTTGCCCTTCAGCAGGATCTCGGAAACAGATACGACGTTGTTATGGACGGCCGCGACATCGGGACCAAGGTCCTGGTCAACGCCGACCTTAAGGTATATCTCACAGCTACCAGCCAGTGCAGGGCGGAAAGAAGATATAAGGAGCTTATCGGGAAAGGCGAGACATGTGTCCTCGAGGACATAAAGAAGGATATTGAAGACCGTGACAGGAATGACATGACCAGGGCCATATCTCCGCTCAGGAAAGCAGACGACGCGGTCGAGATCGACACTTCTGAGATGACCGCGCAGGAAGTTGCGGACGAGATCATAAGGCTGTTTGAGGAAAAGAATGGAAGTAAGACTTGCTGAGAGCGCAGGCTTCTGTTTCGGCGTAAACAGGGCAATGGACAAAGTCAGCGAACAGATAAGAAAAGCTGACGGGAATAAAAAGATCTATACATACGGGCCCATCATCCATAACAGCGAAGTCGTCAGGGACCTGAAGGAAAAGGGCGTGGACATAGTAGAAAGCACAGATGAGTTTGAAAGGATCCGCGGCCAGATCCTCATCATCAGATCCCATGGTGTTGCGAAGGATGTATATGACAAGGCAAAAGAGC
>JAZOAJ010000262.1:0-5227 GCA_045595385.1 Lachnospiraceae bacterium
TTATCCGGTATTTGCACAGATGACCAATACTCCTTACACGGAGATCCCGTTAAAGGATGACATGACCATAGACATAAACGATTACATCGGGATAAACAGGAACATATTCATCGCGAATCCCAATGCTCCGACGGGTATCTGCCTTACGACCTCTGAGATCGAGCAGATCGTTAAGAGCAATCCTTCAAATGTTGTCGTTATTGATGAGGCGTATGTGGATTTCGGCGGTGAGAGCGCCCTGCCCCTTGTGGAAAAGTATGACAATCTCCTTGTTGTCAGGACATTTTCCAAATCCAGATCGCTTGCCGGCGCCAGGCTCGGTTTTTCCTTCGGAAGCCCTGAGGTGATAAATGACCTTAATACCATAAGGTTTTCAACAAACCCGTACAACATAAATTCCATGACGCTCGCGGCAGGTATCGCATCCCTGGAAAATGAAGATTACACATGGGAAAACTGCAGTACCATAATCAAAAACAGGGAGTACACAACAGAAAAGCTCATCAGCATGGGATTCGAAGTGCTCCCCTCCTGCGCCAATTTCATATTTGCAAAGCATAAAGACCTCGACGGCGGGTGGCTCTACAGCGAACTGAAAAGGCGCGGCGTGCTGGTACGTCATTTCACCAGGGAGCGCATCTGCCAGTACAACCGTATCACCATAGGTTCAATGGATCAGATGAACATCCTACTAAGCGAACTTGAAGATATCTTAAAGGAGAGATAAATGAGGACTGCCGAGATAAATAGAAAGACAAATGAAACCGACATAGCTTTAAAGCTGAACCTTGACGGAAAAGGCGTCTCAAATATTGATTCGGGATGCGGATTTCTTGATCACATGCTTACACTGTTTTCAAGACATTCCGGTTTTGACCTTGAGCTCTCCTGCAAAGGCGACACATATGTCGATTATCATCACACAACAGAGGACATAGGCATCGCTATCGGCGACGCGTTCGCAAATGCGATCGGTGATAAAAAAGGCATCGTCCGATACGGTGATTCGATCACTCCGATGGACGAATCGCTCATAATGTCGGCTGTGGATATTTCCGGCCGCTGTTTTCTCAACTTCTCGCTTGAGATCCCTACGCAGAAAGTTGGCGATTTCGATACGGAACTTGTACAGGAGTTCTGGCTGGGATTTGTAAGGCGTGCCCAGATCACTCTTCACATCATCCAGTTCGCTGGAACAAATTCGCATCATATCATTGAAGGTGCTTTCAAGTCCGTTGCCAAGAGCCTTGGAAAGGCAGCGTCAATAGACCCTAAGCATGCTGACGAGATCCCTTCCACAAAGGGAATGCTGTAAGGAGGAGAACTGACACATGATCGTTATCATTGATTACGGAGTCGGAAACCTCTTCTCTCTTCAGTCATCATTTGCAGCAATTGGCGAGGAGGCTGTGGTTTCATCAGATCCGGAGGTCATAAAAAGCGGAGACCACATCATCCTTCCCGGAGTGGGCGCATTTTCAGACGCTGCAAGGAAACTGAGGGAATCCGGTCTTGACATTGTTGTCAAGGAACTCGCTGCTGCAGGAAGGCCCATCATGGGCATATGCCTTGGCATGCAGCTTCTGTTTGAAAAGAGTCTTGAATATGGCGAACATGAGGGGCTCGGGCTTATAAAAGGCACCGTAAGGCCGATATCCGAAGTGATCCCTTCAAACCTGAAGATACCCCAGATCGGATGGAATGCCCTTCACTTCAGGGATCCTGACGGACAGGGCAAGGTAAGCCCCATCTTCAAATACATTGAAGACGGTGACCATGTCTACTTTGTCCATTCATATTACGGGGCTGACTGCAGAAGTTCCTGCATAGCCGAATGCGAATACGGAGCTTTCCTTACTGCCGCAGTTGCAGACGGCAACGTGTTCGGATGCCAGTTCCATCCTGAAAAAAGCGGTGAAGTCGGGCTGAACATCCTTAAGGCATTCTGCGGGATCTAAGCAATAAATAAGGAGTACGACATGAATATCTTTCCAGCCATCGACCTGGTTGACGGAAAAGCAGTGAGGCTGTACAAGGGCGATTATGACCGGATGACAGTCTACAGCGATGATCCGGCCCAGATAGGAATGGATTTTGCTTCACAGGGAGCTAAATTCATACACATAGTGGACCTTGAAGGGGCAAAAGAAGGCACAACCCCTAATTTTGACACTGTTATTGCCATAAAGGAAAAAAGCGGCTTATTCTGCGAAATAGGAGGCGGGATAAGGAGCATGGAGACTATCGACAGATATGTCTCAGCCGGTATCGACAGGGTCATCTTAGGGACCGCAGCCGTTACTGACAGAGAGTTTACTGAAAAAGCCGTACAGAAATACGGCGATGCGATAGCTGTGGGTGTTGACATAAAAGATGGTTTTGTTGCAATAAAGGGCTGGCTTGAAAAGTCCTCCCTTGACGCATTTGACTTCTGCTCCATCATGCAGGATATCGGTGTAAAGACCATTATCTGCACTGATATCTCAAAGGACGGCGCCATGAACGGAACCAACAGGGAACTCTACAGGGATCTTTCCGGAAGATTTGACATTAATATCACTGCATCAGGCGGCGTATCAAGCATCGATGACATACGGGCGCTGAAAGAGATGGGCCTCTACGGGGCCATAATCGGAAAGGCCTATTATACAGGAGCGATAAATCTGAAAGAAGCGATAAAGGAAGCTTTATGATAACGAAAAGGATCATACCCTGTCTCGATGTCAGAGACGGAAGGGTTGTAAAAGGAACAAATTTCACAGGACTGCAGGATGTGGATTCCCCTGTCGACCTTGCAAAATACTATTCTGAATGCGGAGCCGATGAGCTGGTGTTCTATGACATCACCGCTTCAAGCGACGGCAGGAAGCTCTTTACAGACATTCTGTGCGAGACGGCTAAGAGCGTTTTCATTCCGCTCACAGTAGGCGGAGGGATCAATTCGTGTGATGACTTTGACCGTGTGCTCAAATGCGGAGCCGACAAAGTCAGCGTCAACTCGGGAGCCATAAGAAATCCCGATCTTGTAGGTGAAGCCGCAAAACTGTACGGTGACTAGTGTGTTGTGCTATCTGCGGACATCAAGCGTGTTAACGGTGAATTCCGCATATTTTCACATGGCGGGCGCATAGACACAGGCATGGAAGCGATCGAATGGATAAAACGCTGTGTTGGGAACGGCGCCGGTGAGATCGTTGTCAACTCGATCGACACTGACGGAGTTAAGCAGGGTTTTGACATCGAGATGCTGATGGCAGTATGCAGCGCTGTATCTGTACCGGTCATAGCTTCCGGCGGAGCCGGGTGCATTAATGATTTTATTGAACTGTTCAATGCGGTCCCCGGTGTTGATGCCGGACTGGCCGCTTCCATATTCCATTTCGGAACTGTTAAGATCGCTGATCTTAAAGCAGAGATGAAGGCAAACAACATTCCCGTAAGGATCCGATGACAGAGGAGCTATCATGCAGTTTACAGACATTGACAGACTTAAATTTGACGAAAAAGGGCTTATCCCCTGCATCGTCCAGGACGCTGAAACAAAAAGAGTCCTGACGCTTGCTTACATGAACAGGGAAAGCCTGGAGATTACAATGGAAAAAAAGCTGACCTGCTTCTTCAGCAGATCCAGGCAGGAGCTCTGGCTGAAGGGAGAGACCAGCGGCAATTACCAGCATGTCATCTCCATTACCGCAGACTGCGATTTTGATGCCCTTGTAGCTCTTGTAAAGCCTGACGGTCCCGCATGCCACCTCGGAACATTTTCCTGCTTTGAAAACACTGTATTTACAGCTGAAGAAGAATCATGAGAATAAACATCGATCCAAATGACATACCTTTTACCGATCTGCACATGCACACTGTCTACAGCGACGGCTGCGACAGCCCCGCCGACATGCTGAGGAGTGCTGCCGGAAAAGGTCTTAAGATAATAGGCATCTCTGACCACAGCTACACTTTTTTTGATGAAAGCTACTGTATCCGGAGAGACCGTTTTGATGACTATCTGGGCGTTCTTTTCTCATTAAAGGAAAAGTGCTCTGCCCTTAAGGAAAACCCCAGATTCGCAAAGGCGCTCGGAAGCAGCGATATCCGTTTTTACGCCGGCATTGAACAGGATTATTACAGCACATTTCCTTCGGATGCATTTGATTACGTCATCGGATCTGTTCACTACATAAGGCTTTCCATTAACGGACGCGATGTGCCGGAAGGCTGCTTAACATACAACGGCCATGTATACATACCGGTCGATGAGTCAGCCGACATACTTAAACGTGCCTGCGATGCATTTTATGACGGGGATATATACAGTCTCATAGAAGATTATTTTCTGATCGAAGGTGACGTCATAAACAGGACCGGTGCAGACATAATAGGACACTTTGACCTGATATCCAAATTCAATGAGGACGGCTCGCTCTTTGACCAGGATAATGAGCGGTATAAAAGAGCGTGGCAGAAAGCCGCCCTTGAGCTGTTAAAGACAGGCGCCCTGTTTGAGATCAATACAGGCGCAATATCAAGAGGAGTAAGGACTTCTCCTTACCCCTCATCAGAAATGATCAATTTCATAAAAGAAAACAGCGGTAATTTTCTCTTTTCCAGTGATGCCCACCGCAAAGAGAACATCGCATTCGGATTTGACAGGTTAACTGATATTCTCGCATAAAGTTGCGGCCATTACCGCCTTTATCGTATGCATCCTGTTCTCTGCCTCATCAAAAACGATCGAGCGGCTGCTCTCAAACACCTCATCGGTGACTTCCATTTCCCTGCATCCGAATTTCTGATACATTTCAGATCCTATCTCTGTATTGAGATCGTGGAAAGCCGGCAGGCAATGCATGAACCTGCACTGAGGACCTGCATTGTCAAGGTATTCCATGCGTACCTGGTAAGGCATGAGGTCATCTATCCTCTGCTTCCAGATCTCATCAGGCTCACCCATTGAAACCCATACATCTGTGTAGATAACATCTGCGTTCTTTGTAGCCTCCATGGGATCTTCGATAAATTCAAGGATCGCGCCTGTTTCTGCAGCTATCTTCATGCATTCATCAACCAGTTCCTTGCCGGGCATATAAGCAGCCGGAGCGCATGCCACAAAATGCATGCCCATCTTTGCGCAGCCGACCATCAGTGAATTGCCCATGTTATACCTTGCATCTCCCATGTAGACAAGCTTACGTCCCTGCAGAGACCCGAAATGCTCCCTGATCGTAAG
>JAZOAJ010000263.1:0-9532 GCA_045595385.1 Lachnospiraceae bacterium
TCTGGTTGCCCACGAGTGCAAATGTGAGCACCGTGTCCTCGGGAAGGGGATCACCGCTTCCTTTCGGATGGAACTTTCCGCCTTCACCGAGTCCGGGGTGGTGATCTTTTTTGGGATGGGAGTGGCCGTGCCCATGTCCGTGTCCGTGATGCTCGCGATCAAGAGGCCTTACATCTATCTTGCCGGCGTCATCGAGCCTCAATGTAAGGGAATAGCCGTGGAGTTCAACTTCTATCGGGTCTCCCATCGGAGCGTATTTTATGACTGTGACTTCAGTGCCGGGGATCATTCCCATGTCAAGAAAATGCTGGCGCAGGGCACCTTCACCTCTGATGCCAGTAACGACAGCGCTTTCTCCTATTTTCAGTTCTTTTATGGTCATTGCACATCCTCGTGAAATTGTTATTTGCCGTATGGTAAGTTTATCCGACTGCGAGAGATAGTTCAAGACTTTAGGGCAGGAAAACCTTGAATATAAAGCATAAAAAGGTGTATTGTAAAATAACGATAAACATATTATTGAAAGGAGACAGTGACCATGTCAAAGATCAATGATTTTTTAAATGAAACCGGAACATTTTTCCTCGCTTCCTGTGACGGAGACCAGCCCAAGGTACGCCCTCTGGGACTGCACATGGAAATGGACGGAAAGGTACTTTTCGGAATTGGTGATTTCAAGGATGTTTATAAGCAGCTTGTTGCGAACCCGAATGTTGAGATAGCCGCATGCAAGAAGGACGGACACTGGCTACGCTACACCGGAAAAGCGGTCTTCGAGACAGATCCCAAGTATGCCAAGGCAGCACTCGAGGCGTCTCCCGGATTAAAGAACATTTACAATGAGACCACCGGCAATAAGATGATGATATTCCATCTGGAGGATGCCACTGCTGTTGACATCGCTGTGATGGGAGCGGGGGAGAGCCTGCTTTGAAGAGAGGACTGGTGCTGGAAGGCGGCGGAATGAAATGCGCTTACGGCGCAGGGATACTGGACCGCTTTCTGGATGACAACATAAATTTTGACTATGTGATAGGAGTCTCGGCGGGCTCAGCTAACGGAGGTTCATTTGTTGCGCGCCAAAGGGGCAGGAACCTCAGGTTCTATACCGACCACATAGGCAGCAAGGATTATTACGGGATCGGATCATACCTGAAAAAAGGCGATCTTTTCGGCCTGGACTACATTTACAGCACGCTGACCAATTCAGATGGAAAGGATCCTCTGGACTACGAAGCCATGATAAACAATCCTGCGGAATTCGAGATCGTTGTGACCAACGCCGTGACCGGAAAGCCGGAGTATTACTCAAAGAATGACATGCCGAAGGACGACTATGAATACGTCAAGGCATCGAGCTGCATTCCCGCAGTATGCCGCCCGAGAAAGATAGGCGGAAATTTCTACTATGACGGAGGCCTGGCAGATCCCATACCGACAGGCCGCGCATTTGATCAGGGCTGCGATAAGGTTGTTGTCATCCTGTCAAAGCCCAGGGACTATGTGCGCTCTCCGCAGAAGTTCAGGTTTTTCTATAAGTTCAAGTGCAGGAGATTTCCTGAGACGATCAAGATCATAGATAACCGGCATATAGAGTATAAAAAGCAGTTTGAGAAGATCTTTGAACTGGAAAAAGAAGGAAAGATATTTGTATTTTCCCCGTCAAAGCAGATGAACACCGGAACTTACAAGATGGATCCGGAGCTGAACCGGCGGGCTTATGACCTTGGAATAGCTGATTATGAAGCAGAGAAGGACAGGCTCCTTGAATATCTGAAACATTAATAAAACCCGCCATAAGGCGGGTTTTACTAAAAAGGGGAAGAAAAAATGAAAAAATATGTTAGCTGCACATTGTGTGCGTGGTAGTTGTCTGTTGTTCTTGGGTAAATGATACTGCCTTAAACTTAAGCGAACCTAAAGCAGGTGTGAATGAAATGTGAAAACCTGCATATATATGCTATAATATTTCTACTAAAACGGAGGTAAACGTCATGAAAAAGAAAATCATTGTTATACTGCTATGCATCACATGCGTTGGCCTTCTTCTCGCCGGCTGTGCGGGAAGCCATAAGATCACGGTCACAGGAGATAAAGACCTGATCGTGAAATGCCCTTCAAGGGCAAAGACCGGGGAAACGGTCACGGTTGAAACTGTCTGTGTCACCGATGCCGTATTTTATCTGAATGTCAGCGGAGTGGAAGTAAAGCGGATAACTGAAGGCCTTTATGAGTTCACAATGCCTGATTTCGATGTGGAGGTGAGCGGGTATGTGAGCACCGCAGGCTTCCCGGGAGCATGACAGCTATGAGAAATCACGAAATAACCAAAGTCCAGCCGCTGCTGGATGAAACAGGAAACCTGAGGGAACCCGGCTGGTCCAGATCGCTTGTCCAGCAGTATGACCGCAGCATGATAAAAGCTCCTAAATGGAGGATCAAGGAGTGGGACTACTATCTGGTCATGGGAAAGGATTTTGCCGGCGCATTTACCATCTCAGATGACGGATACATTGGCCTTCAGTCCGTGTCGCTCCTGAACTTTAAGGACAGGGCATGGGAGCATACAGAAACTGTGCTCAACGCGTTTCCGATGGGAAAACTGAAACACCCTTCAGATTCATCACAGGGAGATGTCGCTTATGAAGATAAGCGGCTCAAGATAAGTTTTACTCTTGAAGAAGGGAAGCGGCACATTAAGTGCCATTTTGAGAAGTTCTATAAGGATAAGCCATTTGACTGCGACATAATTCTTGAGCAGCCGCCGATGGATACGATGGTGATCGCGACTCCGTGGGATAAGGACAGGCATTTCTATTACAACCAGAAGATCAACTGCATGCGGGCCTCCGGTTACATGACATATGACGGTGTCATTTACAGATTTGATCCTGAAACAGATTTCGGAACTCTCGACTGGGGCAGGGGTGTCTGGACGTATGACAACACCTGGTACTGGGGATCCGGAAATACTGACATAGACGGAAAAGCGTTCGGATTTAACATAGGATACGGATTCGGAAACACATCGGCTGCCACAGAGAACATCCTGTTCTATGACGGAAAGGCCCACAAGCTGGACGACGTGGAGTTTTGTATCCCTGAAAGCGGCTACATGGATCCGTGGAAGTTTACTTCGTCTGACGGACGGTTTGAGATGGATTTTGTTCCGTTGCTCGACCGTGCCGCAAAGATGGATTTCAAGATACTTGTTTCAGACCAGCATCAGGTGTTCGGCAGGATGAGCGGAAGGGCGGTCCTTGATGACGGCACGGAGATCAACATAAAAGACGTTCTCTGCTTTGCCGAAAAAGTACATAACCGGTATTAAAAAGCCGGGCTGATATAAGAAAGGAACATTATGGATAAAGTACTGGAAGAAAAACTGAATTTAGTAAAAGAAACCATGAAGAAGTCATATGTCTACAGGAACGCCTGCGCGGTCCTGCAGTTTGATCTCGAGACTATCTGCCCGCCCAAAGCAATGGAAGCACAGGGCGAGACCAGCGCGTTTCTTGCTAATGAGGGATTTAAACTCATTAAAAGTGATGAATTCATAGAGGCGGCGGAATACTGTTTTGATCACCGCAATGAAGAAGGTGTTTCCTACCTTGACAGAGTGCTTGCTGAAATGCTTCACCGGGAATATGTTAAGATCAAGAATGTCACTCCCGAGAAGAATCTCGAGTGGCAGATGATCTCCAACAGGGCATATGTTAAATGGCTTGAGGCCAAGGAAGCAGCGGACTTTAACATCTTCGCGCCTGTATTTGAAGAAGTAAAGAAAATGAACTTCGAGCAGGTCGAGCTGCGCGATGAAAAGAAGGCAACACCTTATGATACTCTTCTTGATGACTACGAGCGCGGAGTAACAAGCGGGGACCTGGATCTGTGGTTCGGAAAGTGCAGGGACAGACTTGTCAGCCTTCTTGCCAAAGTACAGGCAAGCGGCAAGAAGATCCGCACTGATTTCCTCTTCCGCCCGCTTGAAGACCATGTCCAGGAGAAGATGGCAAGATACATGCTTGAGACCATCGGGTTTGATTTTACACGCGGCGCATTTACAACTACTGAGCATCCGTTCACCAGCGGACTTGCAAAGAACGACATCCGTGTGACCACTCATTACCGCAAGGACTTTTCATCCAACATTTTCTCCATAGTCCATGAAGGCGGACATGCGCTGTTTGCCCAGCTGGTACCGGAAGAAAACTATGACTACTTCCTGGAAGACGAGATGACCATGGGCATGCATGAGTCAGTCTCAAGGTTTTACGAGAACCGCATAGGCAGATCCAGAGCATTCATCAGCCTGGTCTATCCGAAGATCAAGGAACTTGCCCCGGAAGTAATGGCTGATGTAAGCGAGAAAGAGCTGTATGAGGCAGTAAATATAGCCCAGCCGTCATACATAAGGACTGAGGCGGATGAACTGACATACAGCCTCCACATCATCATAAGATATGAGCTGGAGAAGGAGCTGATGAACGGGGATCTGGCTGTAGCCGACCTTCCGAAGGCATGGAATGACAAGTATGAGGAGTATCTTGGTATCAGGCCGCGCAATGACGCGGAAGGAGTACTCCAGGATGTCCACTGGACATGGGGTTACGGATATTTCCCGACATACGCGCTCGGAAATATGTACAATGCCATGTATTTCAACCGCATGAAAGAAGAACTGGATGTGGACGCGCTGATCCGTTCAGGCAATTTCACGGCCATCAACGGCTGGATGAAGGAAAATGTATTTGCCAGGGCCTGCTACATTGAGCCCAAGGAATGGATAAAAGAGATAACCGGCAGGGATATGACCCCTGACGATTATCTCGAATATCTTGAAGAAAAATACAGCGGAATATATGGATTTTAGTAGTTGCGGCGTTCCTTTGAAGCAAGCCCTGCTTTGAGCAGATGGAACGCGATCAGCAGCACTGTCAGTACCACTGCCGGCCAAAGGATCAGATGAGGGCTTCTGGTGAAGACCACACGTCCCATTCCAAACAGTGATCCCAGTGTCGGGAAGGAGGGATTTGTGTTCCCAAGTCCCAGCAGGGAGAGTCCTGAGATCAGGATCACGGCCGAACAGAATGTCTGCACCGCCTGTGAGAGTACAGGTGCCATGAAAGAAGTCTTTGCCAATGGCGAGGACTTCTTTGTTTTAATCGCTCCTGCAATGGCGCCTGCAATGCTTCCCCATCCGAACAGTCCTACAATGTAGAACGGCGATAAAGTGAGATCGCGCATGGAGATGAACAGCAGGATGGCAAATGCAGTGCCGTGACCGAAGACATAGGCTATTGCTTTGAAAATATCACTGCCCACACCTTTAAGGAATCCCATGAGCAGTCCGAAAACGGTCCCCAGGATAGTGGCAATGACCACATTGGTAATACCTATGATCACAGTATTGCGAAGTCCATATGCGAGCTGTGTATAGAAATCCCTTCCCATCTGGTCAGTTCCGAGTATGTGTCCGGCTTTGCCGGGAGCAAGCAGCATTGCGCCCGGATCCATTGCTGTTACTTCATATTTGCATGTGAGCCAGAGTCCGGCAGCCAGGAGGAACATGATCCCGGCAGCAATTATCCCGGCAATAAGAAGGCCATTTGGAGTCTTGATGCCTTTGGTGCTGGCATATACCTGAGGTGAAGGGTCGCCTTTTGCGGCAACTGCAGCGATCAGGTCAAATATGAGTTTCAGTATATAAATGATAACTGTATAGACGATCAGCATCGGAGCCAGTCCGGTCGCCATTGTCGCAATGGCGGTAGCCGAAAGAGTGCCGAGCCCGGCGATCGTGAATATCCATTCGGCAAACATCTCAACCAGTACGATCACCGGCATCTTATCTGCTGCAAAAGCAGCGGCAGCGGCGACGCCTCCGGCAAAACCTTCACGATGTCCGTTACCCGTGGCTGCATCCATCAGAAATCCGGTAAGAGGCAGTGTAAGCGCAACTAAAGGAAGGATGTATGATATCGGTGCCACACCCCATGCCAACGGAACCAGTTTGAGGAGGACAGCGAAAACGTACAGAAGGAACAGACCGCCGGCAAACGGCGTCAGGCTCTTAAGCACAGCGGCAATGATCCTAAGGACATTTTTAGGGCCGGAGTGTCTGGCAAAGCCTGCCAGGATGGCGATCACAAATGCTATTGCCAGAGGGACAAGGATGAATATAAGCGTAGGGATCATACGCTCAAGCAGTATCCTTCCGGGGACCGGTATTCCGCCGGATCCTCCCATGGGTCCTGCAGGATACAGATAACGTGTCAGGACAAGAGCTGTGACAATCCCGATGACAAGTGCGATGACGCAGAAGATCGCCCTTTTCAGAATGTATTTACCGGTGCGGTCTCTGGGAGGCGCGGCAGGGCGGGCAGTATCATAGACCGGCCTTGAAACCGGTGTCTTGGCCGGTGCCGGAGCCGGAGCAGGAGCCGGTTGAGGCGCTGCAGACTGAGGCGCAGCTGCAGGCTTCGGTGCAGGGGCAGGATCTACAGCCAGAGGCTTTCCGCAATTTGTACAGAATTTTACGTTGTCGTTGATAATGGCTCCACAGTGTCTGCAATACATTTCTGATTCCTCCCCCGGATCGTTATTATTTCTAAGCAAATCATAAAATGTGAAATGGAAAATAGCAATAAAAAATCAAGGATCTTGCGGTATGACAACCCCTTGAACAAACATTAATTAAGGTGTAACATTCTTAGTCGGTTACAGACTTAATGATCTTTGGGGGGGAGTTTAAGTCATTCATGGAAAAGCAGATGTATGATGAGATGCGGGAGCAGCAGGATACTAACTGGTGGTACCGCGGAAAGAAAGAGATCGTTCTCGATTTCGCTGAAACATTTGGCGGCATGAAAAAAGGCAGCAGGCAGTGCAGCATTCTTGACGTCGGCTGCGGGATGGGGCTCATGCTTGAAGCCCTTGAAGGGTACGGCGATGTTTACGGCGTCGAGATGGAAGGGGAAGCGGTAGAGTACTGCAGGATAAACTCTTTTGGGGATGCCGGGTCAGACCATGTCAGGCAGGGATATCTTCCGGACAACATCCCGTTCGAGGATGGAACATTTGACCGGATCTTTGCGCTCGACGTGCTGGAGCATGTTGAGGACGATGCAGCGGCAGCAAAAAAGCTTCATTCCCTTTTAAAAGACGGAGGCAGGCTGATACTCACCGTGCCTGCGCACATGTACATGTGGAGCGGCCATGATGTACTGACACACCATTTCCGCAGGTATGAGAAAGACGGGCTGGTGAAAGTACTTTCAGATGCGGGGTTTAAAGTGACAAAGTGTTCATATTACAACAGCCGTCTGTTTCTGCCCGCATATTTAGTCAGGAAGATCAAGAACCTGCTTAAGATCCAGGAATCGGATATCGATGTAACATCAAAGGTTGGATTCATGAATAAACCGCTTGAGCGGATATTTGCAGGTGAAAAAATTCACTTGAGGAAGGCGGACTACAAAACAGGAGTTTCACTTATATTGGCGGCGGAAAAATGATCCTTAGCGGGCCGGTCGGCCCTCTTTTTTGATTCAACGCGTTTATCTTTTAATAAGTAATTTTAATTTCACGCAAAGCCGGAAGTGATTTATAGTAAATACTGAAAAAGTATATCATTTTATCAACTCGGATGATCAGAAAGGAACATTTATGGACAGTATTAAACTATTTCAGGGCAACCGCGGCATTAAAGAACGCGCCATTGCCTTCAGCCCCCAGCTTCCGAGAATGCTTGGCGGTTTCAGGGATCCGGTAAAGACTGTATTGCCGCCCGATGTTGAAACACTGGACAACGGCGATATCGTACTGCGGTATTACAGCGAGGCGGCAGATAACGTAAAGGTCAGGATCGGCCGGGAAAGAGAAGTAGCCCTGGAACCAAAAGGCAAGGGCTTGTTTGAAGGCATCATCCCGTTTGACGAGACAAATATCGGTCCTCATGCGATCACATATGTCGTAAACGGCATAGAAGTTCTGGATCCATATGCTCCGATCTGGTTTGGAAGGAATATCCCTATCAATTACATTGAGGTGCCGGACAGAGAGATCGCTGATCTGATAGCCCTTAATGACGTGCCTCACGGTTTGGTGGTGCACGAAGTGTTCTACTCAGAAGCCATAGGTGACTGGCTCCGCTGTTATGTATATCTGCCCGCCGGATATGAAAAAGGAGATCGGGAGTATCCCTGCCTCTATCTGCAGCACGGCGCAACAGAAAATGAGACCACCTGGGTCTACAACGGCAAGGCACCTTACATAATGGACAACCTGATCGCGCAGGACAGGGCAGTGCCGTTCATCATAGTCATGAACGACGGCATGGTAAAGGCTGAAACTGATAAGCACATAGATGACTTTGACGGGATAGAAGCTGTTATCACAAAAGACTGCAGAAGCTTCATCGAAGGAAAATACCGTGTAAAGAAGGACAAATGGAACAGGGCGCTTGCGGGACTCTCGCTCGGTTCCATGCAGACATCATATATCGGCATGCGCCATCCCGATCTTTACGGATATCTCGGAGTCTTCAGCGGCTTCTTGAGGCGAAGGGATACATACAATACTTATGAGCTGAGCACCCATCTGCAGGCAATCAGGAATCCTGGGAAATTCATGAGCGACTACAAAGTCTTTTTCAGGAGTGAGGGAGAAAATGACGGTCAGTTCATGGAATTCCTTGAGGATGATGCGTTCCTTGAGCAGTACGGCATACCGGAAATGAGTGGTTATGTGCGAAAAACTTATCCCCACATGGCTCATGAATGGGGTGCCTGGAGAAGGGCGCTCATAGATTTCGCACAGCTGATCTTTAAGTAAAAGCCAGGCATTTTACATTTTTTGATCAATGGGGAAATTGCAGGATATTTATAATTATGAAAAATAATTATAAGGAGAAAGTTATGGACGGATTTGATGTGGATGTACAGGTTAAAGAACTGAAAGAGAATACCTGGATGATCACCGGACGGGGATGCACGGCATATCTTGTCGTTGGTGACAAGTTCGGCGTTATGGTCGATACAGGTGAGTACTACGAAGATCTTCAGCAGATTGTGAAGAAACTTACCGACAAGCCGGTGGAGATAGTACTTAATACGCACGGACATTTTGACCACACCGGCGGAAACGGCAGCTTCAGAGTCGCTCTCATGGGAAGGCTGGCAGCAGAAATAGCCAAGCAGCCTAACGGCCCGAGCAGCGAGGAGATATTTGAGAAATTCAATATCGACTATGAGATAATAGTCGTTGACGACGGCTTTAAGATCGATCTCGGGGGCCGTGTAATGGAGGCATTCCTGATCGACGGACACAGCCCTGACAGCATCGCATGGCTGGATCATAAGGAGAAGATCCTTTTCGGCGGCGACGCAGTAAGCATGATGGTGCCCAACATGTACAAATGCGCTGATCCCCAGCCGAGCATCATCCTCTATGTCCAGAGCCTTGCAAAACTCATGGCGAGAAGATCGGAGATCGAATATCTGGCAGCAGGACACGGACATGAGCTTTTCGG
>JAZOAJ010000264.1:0-5489 GCA_045595385.1 Lachnospiraceae bacterium
CTCTATGCATACAGATTCAAGACAGTTACTCCGAGGGTATTTGCAATTGAAAGATCAGCCATGCCGATGCTTATGGTCATCATAGGCGGCGGAACCACACTCTGGGGTCCCATGATCGGTGCAGCCATTATCGTTCTTGTACAGAACTATGCAGGAACTCTGTTCCCCGACAGATGGCAGCTGCTGCTCGGTCTTATCTATGTTATCTGCGTCATCTTCCTCAGGAACGGATTTGCTCCTTCACTCCAGAGATTCTGGAACTGGGTCGGATACAAACTGTTCAAGAAGGATTTTGTACAGAATGAGCCTAAAAAGAGCATAAAGGAGGAAGCTAACATATGAGTACGGATTACATAATGGAATTAGCGCACCTTGATAAAGCTTTTGGCGGACTCAAGATCCTTAAGGATGTTAACCTTAATATCAAGAGGGGCGAGAAGATGGCCCTTATCGGACCTAACGGAGCAGGAAAGAGCACACTCCTTAATACAATAGGAGGTCAGGGTCCTGCCACTGCCGGCACTGTAACATTTAATGTAATGGACAAGAACGGCAAGATCACTCCTCATGACATAACAACCATGCCTCCGAACAAGAGGCTCCACCTTGGACTTGGCAAGTCATTCCAGGTCAACAACCTGTTCTGGCAGCAAAACCTGCTCCAGAATGTACTTCTTGCCCTTTACGGAGCAGAGAAGAACCACTCAAGGCTCATAAGCATTCTTGAGAAGAGGACCGATCTCCTTGAGAAAGCTGAAGAACTCCTGAAGACGATCAACATGTGGGAGAAGAGGGATGAATCCCCGACACTTCTTTCATATGGTGAGCAGAGAATGTTTGAGATGCTCCTTGCATATGCATCTGATCCGAGCATCGTTCTCCTTGACGAGCCTTCAGCAGGTCTTCCCACAGCTGAGGTCGGAGCGTTTACCGACACACTCCGCAAACTCAACGGTGACAGGACAATGCTGTTTGTTGCACATGACATGGACCTCGTGTTCAATCTTGCAGACTCGATCAGCGTTCTGTATTTCGGACAGATCATCGCACAGGGTACACCTGAAGAGATCGCCAACAACCCTAAGGTCCAGGAGATCTACCTCGGAAGTGATGAAGACTCAACATATGATGTTGATGTAAACGAGATCCTTGAAAAACGTGAAGAGGCTGAAGAAGAAGCTGAAGAGATCGCTGAAGAAGCAGCAGAAGTAGCCCAGGCTGCAGAGGAAGGAGGGGAAGAATAATGTTAGAGATTAATAAGATCAATACTGCATACGGTAACCTCCAGGTATTATACGACCTCTCAATGGAAATCCCCGACGGCAAAGTCGTTACTCTTCTTGGAAGAAACGGTATGGGCAAGACAACTCTCATGCGTTCGATCGTCGGTATCAACCCTCCGAGGAGCGGAGAGATCCTGTTCAAGGGCGAGCACATTGAGAATGCAGAGTCTTATCAGATCGCGAGAAAAGGCATTTCCTACGTTCCCCAGGGAAGAGGTATTTTTCCTTCACTTTCCGCTAAGGAGAATCTCCTCATAGGTGCAAGGGGACAGGACAAGCCCGATGCATGGACACTTGACCGTGTTTATGATTTCTTCCCGATACTGAAGGAAAGGGCAAATACATACGGCAACCTTCTTTCAGGCGGTGAGCAGCAGATGCTCGCAATCGGACGTGCATTGATGTCCAATCCCGATCTTCTTATCATGGACGAGCCTTCTGAAGGACTTGCACCCATGGTCATCAAGCAGATCGGTGACGTTATCCAGTCTCTTAAAGGAAAGCTTACAGTTTTCCTTGCAGAGCAGAACTTTAACATGGCTATCGGTGTTGCCGACTATGTTTACATCATCAGCCAGGGCCAGATGGTCCATGAGTGTCTTCCAAAGGATCTTATCCATGATGAAGAGACCAAGAAGAAGTGGCTTGGTGTATAAGGAGGTAAGGATATGAAAAGTAGAACCTGGTCCATAGCGGCCATCGTATTAGGTATCATAGCTTTCGTACTGGGACTGGTTGTGTTCTTTGTAGCAGCCATTGCCGGCAGAACCTCCCTGACTCCGGTCGCAACAACATGCTATGTCATGACAATAGCCAGCATAGTTATCGGAGCTGTCACGGTGTTCTGTGCATCCCGGAGAACAGAGTGGAGAGTAAACATGGTCGCGGGATTTTCGAATCTTGCAAAGATCGGCATGATGCTCAGCATCATCGTTCTCGCGGCTACGTTAATGAACGCCTGAAAGCAAAAAATCTTGTAATTGTTTAATGAAAACGGCGCGGGTTTTTCCTGCGCCGTTTTTGTATGATTGCACTTTTAAAACACATAAAACTTGTCATTTTGTTTAAAAAACCATTGGACAAAAAGGGCAATTTCATTTAATATATATGAGGCGAGTGGCTCATTGGATTGGCGTAAGACCGGCTGATGATCACTCGCCGTTTTCTTTATAACGGGAAAACGCATCACACAGTTAGCAAATGTTGCTAAGACAACTTAAATAATATTTTTAGGAGGAATTAGATATGGCAATTCAGGTTGGAATTCCCGAGGCTGCTTGGATCTTCCTTCAGGACATGGTTGACAATGTTGTCGACATGAACGAGGACTCCAAGGAAGTTGTTATCCTTGCTCATAAGGATGGTCTTTACAACGGTGAGAACCTCATCGACGAAGAGGCTGTTTCATGGGTATCAACAGCTTTCACAAGCCGCGGACACAGATGCTCAATCCTTTGGGTTGACGATCCCCAGAGAGTTCACGAGTGGAGATATCCGCCGGTAGTTAAGGCTGCAGTTTCCGCATGTGACATCTTCATCAACACTTCTTGGCAGATGCCCGTAGAAGAGATCGCTGAGTTCCGTGATCATGTTGAGTTCTCTCATGAGGGTGATCCGAACAGAATGAGCGAGGAAGGCAAGAAGAGATTCCCTCGCCGCCCGGAGAAGCAGAGACATATCAAGGACTACGATTCAGGTACATGGTTCGTTCGTCTGTTCCCTGTAACAGCTGATCTTATGTGCACAAAGTGGGCTCAGACACCTTCAGAGCTTGTAAACAACGTTCGTTACATCTCATCAGAGCCTTTCAACGCTTGTAAGGAGCCGGTTCCGTTCACAATGACAGATCCTAACGGCACAAAGCTTACAGGTACCATCATCAGCCCTGCATACAAGGATATCGCAAAGAGCGGTGTTCCCGGAATGCCTTACAATTCATGGAGAAAAGACAACTCACATTACCTTCCTACACCCGAGTGGGTACATCCCCCGATCGACTGTAAGGAAGTAAACGGTGACATCTACTTCACAGAGATGCTGCCTTGGTGGGCTCAGTACATCGGAATCTCACCTTACTGGGAGGATCCTATCCACATCGAAGTCGAGAACTGCAAGATGGTTCAGATCGAGGGTGGCGTTGAGGCTAAGAAGCTTTATGCGTTCATCAAAGAGCTCGAGACCTACACAGACGACAGAATGTGGGGATTCGAGAAGTTCCACTTCGGAATTCATCCGAATGCAAAAGTTACCAAGTATGAGTGCCCTCATGACATCTATCGCCGTACTATCGAGCATTCAAATTACAACGATGTTCACTGGCATGTAGGTTCAGCAGGCGGAAATGCTAAGTACAACTTCTATCCGCACATCACTGCAGACCTTCTTTGCCCTTCACTGGTTCTTCACTTCGGCGACAAGAAGTTCATCGAAGACGGATCAGGCAGAGAGTTCACAGGTGACTATGTTGTATATGAGGATGGCTGGCTGACATGCCTTGATGATCCCAGACTTGCTGAGATCATGAAGAAGTATCCGGGACGTCCCGGCATCCCTGTAAATGCAAACAAGCTTCCTGAGCTTAAGAAATAATCTTTACAGGAAAAAGATCATAACATGATCATTTGCCGGGTGCAGATGAATAGTCTGCACCCGGTGTTTCGGTTAAAGGTTTAACCGCTAATAAAAAATAATCGGAGGTATCCTACAATGGGAAAATTAATCGCTTATGTCGGAATCGGCGACGGCCCTAACGGTGGCGGAATCGATGTATATGAGGTTGCTCCTGATGGAAGCGCCATCACAAAGCTTGACGGCGGAGTAGCTCCCAACCCTCAGTATGCCGGCTTCCTTGCATTCGCAAATGACAAGAAAGTTCTTTACTCAGTAGATGAGAGAAAAGATGCAGGACGTCATGACAAGAACCCTACATGCATGTATGCATTCAAGGCTGATCCTGAGACCGGTGCTCTTACATTCATCAACAAGGTTCCTACACTCGGATGCTCAACCGCTTCTGTTTGTGTCGGACCTGAAGAGAAGTGCATCTATACATGCTCACATGGTAAGTTTGACCATGTAATCAAGGTTGTTGAGACTACTGACGGCAAATTCGTCAATCAGTTCGTTTATGACGATGCTACGATCGCAATGTATCCTGTTGATGAAGCAGGTGCCATCCAGGAAGCTAAGGACTGCATAGTTCTTACAGGACATGGAATGGATCCCAGCCCTTCACCTCAGGCAGGCGGACATTCACAGTCAGGCCCTCACGCACATATCGTAGTTCTCAGCCCTTCAGGAAAGTATATCCTTCTTTGCGACAAGGCTTCTGAGAGGATCTATGTCTTCAAGACAAATCCTGAGTTCATTGAGCTTGCTTCTGTATTCCAGACACCCCGCCGTGTCGGACCGAGGCACATCGCTTTTGATAAGAAGGGTCATTGCTTCATGACATGCGAGTTCTCTTCAGAGATCTGGTCATTCAACTTTGATGATGAGAACGGAATCCTTTCATTTGCTGACAAGCAGAGCACAGTTCCTGAAGGCAACACAAAGCGTAACGAGCTTGCTACAGTTCAGATCACTCCTGACGGCAAGTATGTATATGTTAACAACCGTGGTGTTGATACTATCGTTGGTTTCGCAATTGACGAAAACGCTAAGCTTACAAAGGTTGCTGAGATCTCTGTCGGCGAGACACCTGCTGATCCTAAGGACGGCGTTCGTGACATGCAGCTTCTTCCTGATGGCAAGACTCTGCTTGTGCCTGTACGTCCTGACATGGTCATCCGTGCTTACGCTGTCGGAGAAGACGGATCTCTTACACCGGGTGTAGAAGCTCCTGCTAACAACCCTGTATTCATCTGCCTTGCTCAGTTCTGATCACATCAGCCGGACTGACATATTCTAAACAAGTGCAAAACCAGGAGGAGAAATTCTCCTGGTTTTCATTTGGCGGACAATTATGTTAATATGTTTCTGTAAAAGAGGAATGTCTTAAGAATGGCCGGAAAAGTAATAGACCCCAACTCCATAGCAAATGTATATCTCTTCTACGGGGAAGAGGCTTTCAAAAGACGTAATTATAAATCCATGCTCAAACGCTGTATCGCTGATGAGAGCAGCATGAATTATGCGTATTTTGAAGGCAGGGACATTGACTTCAACGCTGTTTACGACAGCGTTGTCACAATGCCTTTCTTTGCA
>JAZOAJ010000265.1:0-5262 GCA_045595385.1 Lachnospiraceae bacterium
GCCCTGTATCTTATGTTCTCCAGATACAGGTCGGCCGCTTTCCGGGCTTCCCTGAAGACCTCCGTGAGCGCGAGAGATGCCTCTGCAAGGTCTCCTGCGCCTTCAATTCTTATCCTTTTGTCTTCCAGCTGTTCCTTCACCTCTGTGAGTTCTTTCTCGAGCGCTTCATTTATGCGCCTCTGCTCCAGGAGCAGCTCCAGAAGTTCGGCTCTCTTTAGTTTCTTTAAAGTCTTATCTTTCATCTTCTTCTCTTCTCCGGTCTGTCAGCCGGCCGGCCAGCACATTCAGCAATGCCCCGCAGAGCGCTACACCTATGAGGCATATTTTCCCGGGTAGTGTCGTATATATGGCCATGAACTGTCCCAGGAACGGGAGATGGAATGTCACGACGCCCAGCACCTCACTGAATTTTACAGGATTTATGTCCTCCGTCTCGTTCGCATCCCCTTTTGTCCGAAACTCGCTCTGCATCTGGCTCACGCTCACGACTCTGTGCGCAACGACGAACCCGACCGGATCGTACTCCTCATCTGATACCCTGCGGTTATATACTATTATCTCCCCCGGCTCTATTCCTGATGGCTCTACCGGTTTGACATATATGATGCTTCCTATCGGGATATCCGGCTCCATGCTTCCGGACATAATATTGTAGGTCCCGTATCCCATTCCCTGGGGGATCACCAGCGCAGCCCCGAATGCCAGAACCATCACTATCAGGAAAATCCCTGCTATACGACACAAGACGGGAATCAATATCCCGCCTTTGTCTTTATTGCTTTTATTCGGTACTGCTTTATTGTCCAAAACTGAAGATCAGCCTTTCCTCTTCTTTGACTTTGCAGCAGCTATGATAACTGCTATTATTCCGCCGGCTACCACTACTCCGCCGGCTGATATGCCTATTATGCCAAAGGGTGAGATCTTTCCTCCCGGAGCTTTTTCTGTTTCGGGCTCGCTCTCTCCCTCACTTGTTGACTCGGCCTCTGCTCCCGGCGCGAGCGGTGCCTCAGGGTTATCTATGTCTATAATGTCCTGAGTACCGGGCGCTTCCGGTGTCACGCTCTCTCCGCCTGCGCCTTCTTCACCTCCGGCTGCTGCGCCTTCTGCTCCCGGAGCTGCTGCTCCTCCGGCTGCCGCTCCTCCGGCTGCCGCGCCTTCACCTGCCGGTGCTGCCGCCCCGCCTTCTGTAGTTTCATCTTCTGCTGCCGCTCCGGCTGCAAGTGAGTACGGAAGCACCCAGTTGTTTCCGTTGGGATCATCAGCATGGACTGTTCCGGTTATGTTCCTGTACTGCGGTACATAGCCGTCAAAATATCTCCATGGCGCTATCGCCTTGTCCCCGTCATATGCGTAATAGGTATCTGACCCGAGCTCTGTTGTCCCGTACATGTAATGAACTGTGTACTGTACCAGCTGTCCCCTGAGGCCGTATACGACTACCAGGTCAACATCGCCAGTTACCTGGAATGCAGAAGTCTTCAGGTCTTCCTTTCCTGCCTCATGCACACCTATCGGCGCATACTTTACCTGCCCGTCCTCGTCAAGAGTTCCGCTGACGTCAACCTCATTGACATTGAATGAGAACTCTTCGCCTGCTGCAACAGTATACTCTGCCATCTGCGCTCCGCCTATGGTTCCCTGCTCTCCTGCGAACACCCTTATGGTATATTCAGTGCCTGCAGTTTCATCTGCAGCCAGCGCCCTCGACGGGACCGCTCCCATCACCAGCATAAGCGCCAGGAACGCGCTGATCATTATTGCGATCTTTTTCATCTCATTCACCGGCCTTTCCGTCATGCCTTCTCCTTGAGGCCATGACTATGGCGACCACCAGGATTGCCACGCCTGCGGCAAACATCGCAATCATGTAAGGGAGCGCATTGCTTCTGTCGCCTGTGTTGGGTGTATTGCTCTTTGGCGGTGTCGTCGTGCCCAGCTGCTCCACTCCAAATAAGAGCTGCAGCTGTCCCTGTGTAAGCTGGTATGCATTTCCCTGGGACTCTCCGTCCAGCTTGATCTCCAGGGTAACGCTTCCTTTGTCACCCTTTTTGAAAGTATCAAGATAGACAGGTTCATCTGCTATGCCTTCGGTGGCATCCTTCATTCCGGTCTGCTCGGATCCGCCGACGACCACATCCTTCAGGTTCCTGGTCTCTCCGGCCGGGTTTGTATAAGTCAGCTTGTATGTATAGGCTCCATTCGATGCCTTCTGGGTCTCCTCGAGCGTCTGGAGAACCTTGTTCTCAAGATACCAGGCATTCTCCCCGTCATGCTCATTGTTAAGAGCCACAGTTATCTGTATAATATCCCCAGGCTGGATCCCGCCTTTTACGGTATCGCTCTGGAAAAGATCATCCCAGGTGCTGCCCAGGCTCGAATCCCAGGTTCCGTCTGCCTTGTATGTCACATGCAGGTCGTCCCTGCCTTTTATCGGATCATCCCAGCCATCAGCTGCGAACGCTGTCCCGGCAAGCGCCAGGCAGAGGGCTGCGGTTAGGATCAAGGTCATTATCTTCTTGCTCATCGTTCATCCCTCCTTCAGTTCAGACTGAGCGTTCCGCCGCTCACAGTTACCGGGCGGCCCCATGCGCTCGTGATGGCGTGCTGTGCGTTATGTGTCTGTACGCCGTCTGCCTCGGCTTCAAGCTTAAAGCTTGCTCCGTCATAATCTTTGTCTTTTGCGGCGCTGATGTCTATGCAGTAATCCAGCTTAAGTTCCGGCGCTGCACCTCCTGCTTCAACTATGCCTGTATAGTAGAACACCAGCTTTTCCTTTGTTGAATATTCCTCGTCGAATACCCAGCCATCGCCTGTGCCCTTTAGGACTATCTTTTCAGGATCGAGAGTATAGTCTTTAACTACTCCGTTCTCTTCATCCTCAGTCTCCCAGTACCTGGTCACGATGACTCGTACATACTCATCGATCGTTCCGCTGTTGTTGACTGTCAGGGGCTCTGTATAATGTTTCCCTACCGCGAACTTCTCTTCTTTTTCCTCAAGGTCTTTTTTCAGACTCTCAAGGAGGACTCCGCTTCCGTCATTGAGCCGGATGTCGATTGAATACAGGTTCAGCTGTGACTGGTAGGTGTCTGAATATTCCAGCACGGCCCGTGCTCCGCCTATAGATCCGCTGATAATGAGGCCTGCTGCTATGGAGAACAGGATGACCAGCATCGCGGGAGACTTTATGAACTTCTTTACCTTACTCATCATTCTGCCTCCTTTTCCCAGTCAGCTGCTGTGGCAGCTATCGGATTTCCTTCTTCATCAAATGCTGCGGGTATGCATTCATATACCACGGCTACATTTACGGTCTCGCCTTTGCTCTCCGGGGTAACCGGAATCCCGGTTACTGTTATATCAAGGGTGCCCGTCTTGGCTCCGGGTGCAAGCGGCGTCCCGTAGTATGACCAGTCCCCTTCGTTGCTCCAGCCCTCGCCTGAAGGCGTGCCTACATACTTTTTGTATTCCTCGCCAACGAAAGCCCTTGCCCTGACCCAAACATATACGCTGGAGTCGGGATTATTGGTGATAACTACGTGCTTGGCGCCTTCTGTATATTCCTCATCGATCCTGGGAGGTTCTATGCTGATCTGGATATTTCCGGCTGCCTCATCAAACGTCGTAAAGTATGCCCAGGCGCTGCCTATCCCTGCGCTCATCACAAGCACCAGGACCAGACCGGCTATGATGATCTTATATCTGTTCTTCATGTCCTGATCCTCCTTTACTCTTCTGTATTGCTGCCTGCAGCGGTGTCATCAAGGGTAACGCTGCTGTCATAGCCTTCTTCATTTCCACTGATATCATGCCATGTCCAGTCAGTTCCGTCTGATGTGAATGTATTAAGGATGCCGTATCCTCCCGGACCGTCTGCAGGACGGTTTGTGATAGTAACCTCATATACTGTTTCGGAATCCTCTATGACCACCTGCCCGTCTCTCGGTGATACTGAATCCAGCCTATAGCCTGCCCCTTCATACACCTCGGTGACTGTCACGGTGGATCCAACCGGAATCTTCTTCTCCAGTGTAAAACTGCTTGCAGTCTGGCTTCCGAAAAAGTTCAGGGTGAAGACATTGCTGTATGTAGGTTTGCCATTCTTATCAGCTTTGACCTCAAATACGAATGTGGCGTCAGACTCTTTCGATGTAAGTACCTTATTAACCCTGATCGATCCAAAACGCTCTATCTGGGTAGGCTTCAGAATAATCTCGGCTTCATGAACCCATTCGCCCCAGTCAGCTGCTGTGTTGAATGTGTCTGCGGGAATGATTCCTGTCTCATCATCATGATTTTTTGCCGGAAGGAAGATAAGCTGCGGCTCAAAATGGTACTCATAATCATCTGTAAGGGCAATCGTGGTTATCTTCCCATCTTCCTCAGTGGTAAAATATGAATCCATGGAGCGGTCCTTAGCTTTGATGACCTCGAGAGAATTATGCGTAAGCACAAGATAGAGCCCCGGCTCGATATCTGTTATTGCTGTTCCGGCTGTTCCCGTAATTGGTTCTTCAGATACTTTTTCACTTTTCACCAGATCAACTGCGCTTTGTGTGATAGCCTTCCACTGAGAAGTGTTGTCTTCTCCTTCTGCGCCTTCCTCAACCTTGACCTGAGCTTTTTCCACTTCATCTGCAAGGTCTCCAAAATCAGCAGTAATGGAAAGATTATAAGTGTCAAAAACAGTATCCTTATCCCCTTTTGCTACCTGATAAAGATCCACGACCAACTCATCTTCTTTAAGGTCTTCATCCTCCATTATTCCGCTGGTGGCAGAAAACTTCACTGTCAGGGATGATTCATCTTCCTCAGCGAAGACTGCTCCTGCAAAATACATGGCAGAAAGCGCAGCAACAACAACCAGCGCCGCCGAACGCAACAGCCACGCGGTTAATGTATGCCTGTTTTTCTTGTTACTTCCAGTTAACATTGCAACCTCCTCAGTTATAAACCAAAACGGTGTGATTTATCATTATGGTTATCTGATATTTATTATCTATATGAAAGATCTTTTAATCTGTTATTTACGTACTTTATGCTTGTTGTTATTTTTTCCTAAATGTGCTTAACCGCGCGATCAGCACGACCGCTGCTGCCACTACCAGGACTCCGCCCACTATGTAGAATATAGTTGTTCCTATACCGCCGGTTCCCGGAAGATATGCTGTAACATTGATGTTGCTCATGGATTTCTCCTGTTCGCTTCCTGACCGTTTTTTCCTCTCCCGGAGCTCCTGCCCAGCAGGAGCCCCGGTA
>JAZOAJ010000266.1:0-3527 GCA_045595385.1 Lachnospiraceae bacterium
AGCACAGCCAGCGCGCTAAGTGTCCTCGCAAGGAAGAAGCAGGCTGCAAATACAGGAATGAAAGCCGTCTTTATCTGTGAGAATGCGGCGCCGTAGATAAGCAGTATCACCGCCAGCATAATGACAGAAAATGCGCCTATGTGCGGGTCTTTAAGTATCTTAAGTTTTTCTTCCCTGTCTTTATACGACCTGAATGCATCACAGCAGTCCATGTAGCCGTCTGCATGGAAACCGCCTGTTATGATGAGCGGGATCGCAACTCCTATGAGCACATATGCTATCGGTCCGATATTCAGAGCCTGCGTCAGTTTGAGCCACCCGAACAGCACACCGCCTATAACTGCCCCAATCCATGGGAAAAAGACCAGATGGAGCCTAAGCTCCCTGTCTTCCCATTTGAAGACCGGGACCGGTATCCTGGAATATAAGGAAAATGCTATGCATAATGCTTTAAGCCAGCTCATCTTTTCACCTTTACAGGGATGCCGCATACGACTTCCCATACTTCATCTGATATCCCTGCCAGATAATTGTTCACCCTGCCCATGGCATTTATGTAGGAATTGGTTTCCGTGCCATGGTCTGTGCCCTCTTCAAACACATTGTCTGATACTATGACAATGTCTCTGACTCTTCCTGTTAGGACTTCGATGTCTTTGCAGATCTTATCCGCCACTTCATCTTCAGATACAACTGTTTCGTCTTTGAACATCTCATTTGCCACGAGATTTGACATGCTCTCCAAAAGAACTGTGCCCGTACTTTCAAGGTCTGCGATGCTCCCGATATCTTCAGGCTGTTCGATGGTCATGAAGTTTTTGCCTTCACGCATTTTTACATGTCTGCCGGCTTTTTTCCTTCCTTCATCGTCCCAGATCTTCATTGTGGCTATATAGTATTTGGGACAGTTCCCGGCAAGTTCAACGACTTTTTCCTCCGCAAATGCGGATTTGCCGCTGCCGCTTCCTCCTATCACCAGTACAGTCATTATATCCATCTCCTGTAAGGCGCTATCTCAATGTCTCCAAAGGTTGTCTGCTCGTCAAATACTGACATTGCCGCATCAAGCAGCGGGAACAGCATAACTGCTCCGCTCCCTTCGCCAAGCGCCATGTCGGCATCTATTATCCCCCTGAGCCCCAGTTCATCTATGACCGTCCTTGCCAGCGGTTCGCGGCTGATATGGGAAGCGATCAGATAGTCTTTGCTTCCCGGGAACAGCCTTTCCGCCAGAAGAGCTGCTGCCATCGATATGGCTCCGTCCAGGACCACCGGAAGACGGCTGCATGCCGCTCCCGCTATGGCTCCTGCCATGGCCGCAATATCGAAACCGCCCACATGCCTCAGTACTTCAAATGGTGCTGCTCTGTACAGATCATATTTTTCGATTGCTCTGTTTATGACTGCTATTTTTTTATCAAGTCCGGAATCAGAAAGTCCTGCGCCTCTGCCGGTTATCTCTGCCGCATCCTTTTTGAGCAAAGATGCCGCAACCGCAGCGCTGGTAGTGGTATTCCCGATGCCCATCTCCCCGATGCTTATGACATCGTATCCTTTTTCCCTGCACTCGCATGCCAGTTTGAAACCTGCGTCCAGGGCTCTGACAGCCTCGTCTTCAGACATTGCGCTCTCAACGGCAAAATCTTTTGTTCCGCACGCCACCTTCATATCCCGTATGCCGGGAATGATCTCTCTCGAATTGATCCCGACATCGGAGCAGATGACATCCACACCGCATGTCTTTCCCATGCGGCCTACCGAAGAGCGGTTTTTTCCCATCGATCTTGCCACGGCCAGCGTGACTTCCTGGCCGCTCTGGCTCACGCCTTCCGCCACGACTCCGTTATCTGAGCAGAAGACAAGGATCACTCTGTTTTTGACCCGGGGCGCTGCTGTCTGCTGTATCGCGCCAATGCGGCATATGACATGCTCGAACACGCCCAGGCTGTCCAGCGGCTTTGCCACGCTGTCCCAGCTTCTCTTTACTGCATCATATATCTCCCTGTCAGGTGCAGTAATATGTACTTTTCCCCGGATAAGTTCATTAATGTTCATATCTTGCCTCGCGCAGCATACCGTATACCTTTTCCATGTCCATGTGTTCTCTGATCATGTCCGCCAGACGGTCATACTCGCGTTCCTTAAAGCTTTTCCGTCCTGTAAAAACCTGCTCGGGAAGGGTCACGCCCTTAACGTCCGCCAGTTTTGTCACTATCTTTTTGGCAATGCCTTCACTGTCAAATATCCCATGGATATAAGTTCCATAGACATTGCCGTTTTGCCAGACCACTTTGTCCGCCTCACCGGCTCCCGAACCGGTAATTCCCATGTGGATCTCATAACCGTAAAAATGCTCGCCTGTAAGATCTGAAAGCACGCCGCTTATGGCATTTATCCTGCCGTCTGCCTGTTTTCTGGTCTTTACGTTTTTCATGGTGGTGCTCACCGGCAGAAGGCCTATCCCTGAGGCTTCTCCGCCTTCTTCAGCTCCTTCAGGGTCTGAGATCATCTCTCCAAGCATCTGGAATCCGCCGCAGATCCCGAACACCGGGATCCTCGCCGACGCTTCCCTGATCACTTCAAGGAGTCCGTTTTCCTTTAACCACCTGAGATCTCCCATTGTATTTTTGCTTCCCGGAAGGATGATCATGTCCGGATCCCCGATCTTTCTCGGATCATTGACATATCTGACCGATACACCTTTGATCTGTTCAAACACATCAAGGTCCGTAAAGTTTGATATCCTCGGATACCTTATTACAGCTATGTCTACCAGGTCAGGTTTCCTGTCCAGGAACCTGTCTGTCAGGCTGTCCTCATCTTCAAGCGCCAGTTCCATGTATGGGAGCACACCGCATACGGGGATACCGCTTTTTTCTTCCAGCATGTCGATACCCGGATCGAGTATTGTCTTGTCCCCCCTGAACTTGTTGATGATAAGACCTTTTACCCTGCTCTTTTCTTTTTCCTCAAGCAGCATGATGGTGCCTATGAGCTGGGCAAATACTCCTCCCCTGTCTATGTCTCCGGCAAGGAGCACAGGGGCATCTACCATTTCAGCCATGCCCATGTTCACTATGTCATTATCTTTAAGATTTATCTCAGCCGGACTTCCTGCTCCTTCAATAACAATTATGTCGTTTTTCTGTGCAAGCCGGTCAAATGCCTTTAGGATGTCTGGTATCAGTTTCTTCTTGTATTCAAAGTATGTTCGGGCATCCATGTTGCCAAGCACTTCACCGTTCACTATAACCTGTGACCCAATGTTGCTTGTTGGTTTTAACAGGATCGGGTTCATGCAAACGTCAGGTTTTACGCAGGCAGCTTCCGCCTGCATGACCTGCGCCCTACCCATTTCAAGCCCGTCCTCTGTAACAAAAGAGTTCAGGGCCATGTTCTGGGATTTAAACGGGGCAACACGGTATCCGTCCTGCGCGAACACCCTGCAAAGCCCCGCGCATATAAGACTCTTACCCGCGCCTGACATGGTGCCCTGGACCATTATAACCCGTGCCATATGATCCCCC
>JAZOAJ010000267.1:0-2421 GCA_045595385.1 Lachnospiraceae bacterium
CATATGCAGACAGTTTTATAAGAAGACAGCTCCGACTGATGAGGACATCTTCATGTTCACTGAGGCCATGGAATACCTGATCAAGGAGACGGGTGATCCTGACTACATGGTCGACCTCGGAGCGATGTATTACGAACAGAAGCGTTTTGACCTCGCGCTCAAGTACTACGAGATGGCGGCTGAGAGCAACAACATCTATGCCATTTCTGATCTGGGATACATCTGGTATTACGGGCGCACCGGGACCAGGGATTATGAGAAAGCCTTTTATTACTTCAACAAGGCTGCCAAGATGGGGGACATGATCGCCGCGTACAAGGTGGCCGACATGTATAAAAACGGCTATTTCGTTGAGAAAGATAAGAAGAAATACAAGAGGACCATCGAGGAACTGTATAAAAAGCTGAAGAAAAAGAAGTATTTCCATACAAATGACCCCATGCCCGAGATCTACACAAGGCTTGCGGCGATAAGGACAGAGGAGGGGAAACCGGAGGAGGCACTCGCACTTTATGATGTGGCAAGGGACTGCCTGGCGCAGAGGCTCAGGTATAATCCGTTTTTCGGAAGCCTTAACATTATGAAATGGATGATAGCGGACATATATAAACTGAGGGAGTTCAATCCGGAGTTCATGGATCTGTATGACCTGTATCATGTGCTGAAAGAACCAGCGGCAGCTGCATTTACCCATGATGGCAGGAGCCACATGGTGGAGTCGGTGGCTGAAGAGGGAGGCATTGTCATAAGGTTCGACGATATCTGGTACAGGAACGTGGATGACTTCTTCGCTAAGGCGAAGGCGGACGGGGAACTGCTCACGAGCATTTACGAGGAGCTGTATGACTGGGAGGTTAATGATGGAACTGCTCAAAACGGATAAAGCTAAATACAAGGAATATGAGGACGTTCTCCTTGAGCGTGACCAGGTGAAAAAGGAAGCAGGACAGATATGGACTGCATACATAAAGAAGTTCGGACAGCTGATATGCGACATCTATGAGGAGAAGGTCGCGTGCATCAAGTGCAAGAAGACCATTGAGTTCTACCAGAACGCGATCAATCACGGCAAGGCCGTGGACATGGGTGAGGTACAGAGCTTCCTTGATGCGCAGATGGCTGAGTATTACGCAAAGCTCAAGGAAATGCTGGACGGCAGGAAGCGCTGCGAAGAAGCGGGAGAGTCATCGGCTTATGAAGTTGAACGGTCCAAGACTCTCTACAGGAGGATTGCAAAACTCCTTCATCCGGACATCAATCCGCAGACAGACAGGAATGCCGTGCTCATGGAGCTGTGGCAGAGGACGATGACTGCCTACCATGCAAATGACATTAAGGAGCTTTCCGAACTTGAAGTGCTTATAAGGAAAGCCCTCCGCGAGCTTGGCGGAGACGGCATGCAGATCGATATCCCCGACATAGAGGACAGGATAGATGAGATCAAAAGAGAGATAGCTGAGATCAGGAGCACCGAGCCTTACACATACAGGAAATTCATCGATGATACGATGGCGGAGGGCCTCAAGAGGCAGGAACTTCAGACTGAGCTTGACATATTCAGGACATATCACAACGAGCTGGAAGCTGTGATTGAGGAAATGCTCACTGAAGGGGGGCTGACCATAAAATGGGAACTGAACTGATCACCCCGGAAAAACAGAAGCTCATCAAAGCTCTGGACACCCATGAGCTTGGTGACATCCTGCAGCCGCTGATCAGAGAGATACATCTGTTTGACACTTATGTTGCGGGTACATCCCACCTTACTGACCGGTCCGTGCTTGCCGGGATCAGGCCGGAAGACAAACTGGTCCTCAGGCGGGAAGAGAATAAATTTGATGACAACGCGATAACCATTCTTACCCGGGATGGCAGAAAACTGGGATATGTCCCCGAGAAGGACAATATCATCTTCGCGAGACTGATGGATGCGGGCAAGCTCCTTGGAGCCAGGGTAAAAACTGTCACACAGAAGGGCAGCTTCACGCAGATAAGCATAGGCATATATCTTGTTGATTTCTGACGAGTCATAGTTTTACTCCTTTCTTTTCTATATATGAAGGGCTCCTGCATTGCAGGAGTCTTTCATTGCTGAAATATTGTTTCTTTTTGTAAACAAGTTTATAATCATAATGATGTTTGCCGGAACATCATTTTGTTTTATTTTTCATGGAGGAGAAAAGATGAAAAAGTTTATTGCAATCCTGCTCGCTGCAGTCATGATGTTTACACTTGCAGCATGCTCAGGCAGCGGACAGGCAACCACAGCAGCTCCGGACACCACGGCGGCTCCGGACGTAACAGCTGCAACCGAGGAAGAGACTACTACCGAAGAGGAGACCGCGGCGACCACATTTGAAGGCTCGCTCTGGGTCGGCGCCGGAAACGGAAGTCGGAGGCCAAGCGGGCTTAGGAAGACAA
>JAZOAJ010000268.1:0-4336 GCA_045595385.1 Lachnospiraceae bacterium
CTCTTTGATCTATTTTACCTTGCTGACTATCATTCTCAGTTTGCCGTTGTCGTCAGGCGGCAGGTTCTCTTTCCACTCGAAGGTGATGTTGAACGGATGCTTGAACTTCGCGTCGAGCTGCGCTCTGAGATCCGCCTCGACATCCTCGACCGTCTTCGTCGACTCCTTCTCGTTGAAAACGGCCTGGACAGTCACGTTGTGATAGTCTTCCTGTATGAATCTTATCTGTATCAGGTCGCTGCAGTGCGCGATTATAGGCGCGATCTCAAAGAACGTAGTGACCTCGCCCGTCTCGTATTTGAACGCGTCGTTCAGACGTCCCTGAACTCCTGTGATGAAACGCTCGCCGTCCCTGAACTCGGATACGACCTTGTCGCCGACTACGTAGTTGATCAGCGGGAGGTCCTTCTTGAAGAGCGGCGTGCACGCGAGCTTTCCTTCCAGCGCGAGATTGCCGTCGTCATCGTGGATGTTCACGACGAACGAGTCATGCCAGATCTTGTGAGCGTCCATGCCCGGGAGCTTCACCATGCATGCACCCGCCTCGGCCGTGCCGTACGAGTCGATCATGTTGGTGCCAAGCACCTTGAAGAATACCGAACGCGCAGCGTCGTCGATCTTCTCGCCCGTCGGGCAGAACAGCTTCGGCTGCCACACCTTGATATTATTCTTAGCGGCGTACATGCACATCCTCATCAGCTCAGTCTTGTTCATGTACAGGAAGTCAGGCTTGCACTCGTTCACCTGCCTGATCATCTCTGTCTCAGGCGCGTACTGATCGAGGAAGTATCTCCTGAGGATTCCTATCCTCTGGAGAACTGTGTCCTTGCCGCCCGTGACGCTGTGCGCGCTCTTGCGGCTCATGGTCTTGCCGCGGAACGGGTCGTAGCCCGCAACCAGCAGTACCCTGAACCAGTTGGCCATGAGGTATGCTTTTTCGCGAGGCGACATGAGAAGCATCAGCGGCTCTCCGGAAGATCCGCTCGTGGTGTCGTGATACCACTCATCGTACTTAGGATCTTTCGCGAGCTCTTTCATCCACGCGCGGAGCTCGTCCTTGGTCAGCAGCGGAAGCTTCGCAAGGTCTTCGGCGCAGCGGATGTCTGACGGCTTGACGCCTGCTTTGTCAAAGCGCTCCTTGTAGAACGGCTGCTTGTACGCAGCTTTCATCAGAGCGCGGATACGGCGGTTCTGTATTTTTACCAGCTTCTGATAATCCTGCGGAAGCGACTTCTTCATCTTCGGCAGATCAAGGAATATCATAAAATTGATAAGCTTTTTCTGGTATTTCTCAAACATGGCATCTCCTGTGTTTTCATAATTTTTCACTCTATTCTAACATAGATTTAAGCTCTCTTCCTTATAAAATAATGAGCGCATTTTTTTGTTTATAATTATCAAAAAAAAAGGTTTCCTTTTGTTGATATAATAAGGTAGAATAAAGTACTAAATTATGGGATTGGGGATTCTGCTATTTTATAGGGGGATTATTAATATGAAGAATAAGACAAAGCACATCAAGTTATTATCATTGCTTCTCTCCATTGTGATGATAATGTCGACTGCCATGGTTTTTGCCGAAGGTGAAGCTGGTATAGACGAATCATCCGATCCTGTGCTCACTACTGAGGCAGTGGAGGAAGCTCCTGCTCCTGAGGAGCAAGCTGGGGCAGCTTCTGTTCCTGAGGAGCCGGTTAAGGATCAGCCTGTTGCCGTTGATCCGGTTGTAACCATAACTCCATCTGAAGTAAATATTGTTGAAGGAGCCACGCAAGCTCTGACAGCAGAACTCCAAAATGCACCGGAAGGATTGGCTGTCGTTTGGAAATGGACTTCCAGCAACGAAAATGTCGCCATTGTTTCTGAGGATGGTGTTGTTACGGGTGTCGCAAAAGGAACTGCAACTATAACTGCAGTTGTTGAAGGCACTGATTATTCAAGTACCTGTTCAGTAATTGTAGAGGAAAAGTCCTTTACACAAGACGCACCAGTGCTTGCTAAGACAAAAAAATATAGCAGCAAAGACTTCGAAGGTAAGAATGATAACGGCTACATACTGAATTGGACGCAGGCTGACACGCTTGGTGTTACCGGTTATCAGATTGTCCGTAACGGAAAAGAAATCGTTGCTACTGTCGGCGTGGATGTTAATAAGTATGAGATTCTCGTACCTTCAGGAACATCTAAGTACACGGTGAAAGCCATTGGCAGTTCTGCAGATGAGTTTCTTACTTCAAATGAGATAAGCATCACCGTGTCCGGAGTCATTACTGCAACGCATGCATACACATGGTATTGCACCGCAAAGAAGAAAGCTACTATCTATAAAAAGTCTACGGGCAGCACCAAACTTACAACTGTGAAGAAGGGAACAAAGATGACTGCAATTGGCAGATACCCTTCTAAAATCAAAAAGTTTAAAAACCCGAAAAGAGTTCAGGTTAGGCTTTCAGACGGAAGAACAGGATGGATCAAGTATAGCTATCTCAGCGGTGGAGTAAAGGCTGTTGTTAATGTAAAATCTGATTACAGCCGTTCACTGAAAGAGTACATGGTCAATAACGCAGCCTTCAGCCAAAAGACCAAAGAAAGCAGTGCGATAAGAGGAAAGGTAATAACCAGTGGAGATAATCATCTTCTTTGGGCATGCCTCTACACACAGAGAGTATACACTTTTGAAAAAAAGAACGGAAAATGGTCTCTTATCCATTCTGACAGAATAACTACAGGTAAGTTCAGTCACCCGACCCGTTCTTCTGAGACCTCTGGCATCTATACTATCTGTAAGAAAAAGCAGGGCAAAGTATGGATGGTGCAAGAGAATGGAAAGCGTTACTATTTCACTCACGCTTCATACATTACCACTGGTATATCATTCCATACTGGTACATGGTGGGCAAGCGGCAAGGTTAGAGGTACCGCAAAATCAAATGGTCAGCCTGGAACTTATGGTTGTATCAGAATGTACACTGCTGGTGCAAAATATGTCTATAGTCACAATGCACTCAAAAAGACCCGTGCTATCGTTACTAGATTCGACTGATCATACATTGTACGCTTAACAATTTGAGGGAACCGGATTGCCGGTTCCCTCTTTATTAAATAAACTCTATTCAGTATAAAAATGACAACAAAAGGTCCGAGACATAAAAGAAAAAAATTAGCCGCTGCAGCCGCAATCATATTTGCGAACTTGTCAGCGTATACAGTATGGACAGATCTGCACGTTTATGTGTCTTATTTCAATTTGTTCACCGATAAGGTGTCTGAAAATATTCGTATAATTCAGGTATCTGACTTTCATAACGACAGACTTCTCGGTTCAAAGATACTCGATATAATCTGCAGGGAATCGCCCGATGTCATCGTCATAACCGGCGATTTCATTGACAGGAACAGGACCGATATAGCTTATGCCCTTGATACTGCAGAGGAGTTAGTGGACATCGCCCCGGTTTACTACGTCCCAGGCAATCACGAATCCGCCATAGGCTCTTATAGAGGGCTGAAAAACGGGCTTATTCTTAGAGGCGTGACCATGCTTGATTCCTCCCCTGCCGAGATCCGTCCGGACATATATATGTATGGAATAGATGATCCGTATTTTGTTTCGGAGGATGACCGCACATCCAAAGCTATCATTGAAGATTACTTGTCTGACATTGTCCTGGACAGCGATAAGTTCAACGTACTCCTTTCGCACAGACCCGAGGCTTTTGGCGAATATGTTGCGTCCGGATTCGACCTTGTGTTTGCCGGTCACGCGCACGGCGGGCAGTTCAGGTTCCCGTTCATTGGAGGGGTCTTCTCACCGGGGCAGGGTCTGTTTCCTGAATATGATGCAGGTGAGTTCAAATCCGGCAGAACGACAATGATAGTAAGCAGAGGGATCGGCAACAGCATTATGCCTCTCAGGATAGGAAATCCCCCTGAACTTGTTGTCCTTGATATTCATCCTCGTAATTAAATAGTGCTCACATATGTGAGCACTTTAACCTTTGTTATTCTTTTTTATCTACAATCATTATCGATGATCGACTGGATCAGCTCTGCCTGCTTCAGTATCTCTGCGCGCCTTTCGGCTGCGGCTGAATCGTCCTCAATGCACTCCGCGAAGCGATCGAGCGATCTTCCGAACTGGTCGTCTGCCGGCACTTCCACTTTCTCGACTCCCGAGTTGTCGGTTATGGAGATGACCGGATTCATCGTCGCAGGAGGGCTGTACAGCCTGTCGGTGCTTATCATGCCGGTGCTTCCGTGGAGCTCGGCGCCGCATCTGTACACGTTATCCATTCCCCAGGATACCTGAGCGATCGCTCCGTTGTCTCCGGCAAGA
>JAZOAJ010000269.1:0-3825 GCA_045595385.1 Lachnospiraceae bacterium
CACGCGCGTTTGCTGATATGATCCTCAAAGTCTTTCTGATAATTCTCGAAAAGATACTCCGCAGCTTCCGCTATATCCTTTCCGTCATCACACATGCTCTGAGTCTTCATGTAACCGCATAGCTCTTTCATCAGTGCCAGATCATTGCTGCGGCCTTTCTTTTCGACAACGGATCCGAGGATCATCTCGAGCTGGGTGATGCCTTCATAACCGAATACGCATTTTCCGCAGTTCTTGCAGACATGTCCTGAAACTTCTTTAAGAAGGACATCAACTGCGCACTGGTTATCTTTAATATTTTTAATATTTTCCAATGAACTCATTTTCGTGCCTCCTTAAATGTATTCGTTCCAGAGTTTGACCTGCTGAAGCTGAAGTCTCAGATCGCACTGAAGACATCTTGATGCCTCGCATCCCGCCTGCTCACATGTGAACGGAAACTCTACAGGATCAAATCCCTGTGCTCTTTCAGGAGCTTTTGCCATTTCAGGCTCTACTCTCTCAAGATCACCGAAGCCTTCGATCCTGCCGATATACGGATCGGCAACTTCGGGATCGACCAGGATCTCGTCTATGCATCCGTCACCGCCCATGTACAGATCCATCTGTTCAGCTGCTTTTCTGCCGCCTGCGATGGCCTCTATGACTGACTTAGTGCCGGTAAATACGTCACCTGCTGTGTAGACACCTTCCATGCTGGTCTCAAGCTTATCGTTAGCCTTGATGTAAGGCCCGTGAGTGAGTTCAAGACCCATCTTGTCGGTATCCTCAGGCTTCTGGCCGACAGCAAATATTACATTATCAACATTGATGACATGCTTGGTGCCTTCTTCAAGCTCGATCACTGCCCTGCGGTTTTCATCGAAATAGAACCTTTCAACCTTCTGGAGCTCTACGCCTTCAGCCTTTTCCGTTCCTGTAATGCGCAGGAATGAATGAGCTGCGTGAAGAATGATGCCTTCATCTGCGCCTTCTTCGATCTCTTCCTTCGAAGCTGTCATCTGCTGCTCGTTCTCAAGGCATGCCATATGCACTTCCTTAGCGCCAAGTCTGAGTGCCGTCCTTGCGCAGTCATAAGCAACGCTTCCGCCTCCAAGGACCATTACCTTTTCACCGATCGGCATTGGATTGCCGCTGCGCGCTGCTTTAAGGAAACTGGCATTGACATATACTCCGGGAAGATCATTGCCTTCTATCGGGAGCTTTGATCCTTGATGAGTACCTGTGGCAACAAGTACTGTATCGAAGCCTTCTGCCTTCAGTTCTTCGGGTGAATAAGCAGGAGTCCCCAGCTTAAGCTCAATACCTGTCTCAAGAATGGTATTGATCTCCTTATCGAGGAGTTCATCAGGAAGACGGTATGAAGGAATTCCATACCTGCACTGTCCGCCGGCTTTTTCGTTTTTCTCAAATACTGTTACTGCATGGCCCTTTTTAGCCAGATAATAAGCTGCTGTAAGTCCAGCGGGACCTGCGCCTATGACTGCTGCTTTTTTACCCGTTGCGGGAAGTTTAACAGAACGCTCTTTCCATGCTCCGCTATCATTTACGGCAGCTGCCCTCTTGAGGCGGCAGATGGAAACAGGTTTGCCAAGCTCATTGCGTTTGCATTCGCTCTCGCACGCATGAGTGCAGATGCTTCCGAGTGTCTCCGGGAACGGAACCTTCTCGCGTATTACAGCTGTTGCCTTGTCATACTCGCCATTCTTGATGTAGCGCAGATATCTCGGGATATCGATATGGGCCGGACATGTTGCGCGGCACGGTACGATATTGTCCGCCTTTGTCCTGTCTTCCTTCATGATCTTTACAACATCCATGATGGAGCCGGTAGGGCAAACTTCAATACAAGCGCCGCAGAAACGGCAGCCGGCTTCCTTGAGGGACTTTCCATCCGGGACACCGGCATGTATGCCTGCTCTTGAATTAACATAATCCAGAACTTTAACGCCCCTCAGGTCCTGACAAGCACGGATGCAGCGTCCGCACCTTATGCACCTTGTAAACAGATGTGAGATCAGCGGGTTTGAGTCATCATTGGGAACACTCCTGGATTTCTTTCTCCAGCGCTCCGGGCTGACTCCCATGTACTGATACATGGACTGAAGCTCACATTTTCCGTATTTGGGGCAGCCCGTACAGTCTTCCGGGTGCGTAGCCAGTATAAGCTCCATGGCTGTACGGCGCACCTTATCTGCTTCGGGTCCGTTTACAGTAACCTTCATTCCCTCTTCTGCAGGGGTCATGCATGAAGGAACCGCTCCCTCGCGCCCTTCAATCTCCACGGAGCACAGGCGGCAGCCACCCTTGGCCTCCAGGTCCGGATGGCTGCAGAGATGAGGGATAAAAATTCCGGCGGAAAGAGCTGCGTCTAATACAGACTGTCCCTCTCTTGCCTCTATTTCTTTTCCATCGATCGTCAGTTTCACCTTTATTTCTCCTTTATGATCTTAGAAATCTTCTTCCACTGCTTCAGCAGCTGCATTTTCACCTGCGATACGTCCGCTGTTCAGGCAGAAGCCCATTGTATTTCCGGAAAGAACGAACGGATAGCTGTCACCGAAGATGTTGCAGGCGTCGGTTCCTGCAGCATACAGTCCGGGGATGACCTTTGCTTCCTGGGTCATGACCTGGGTCTTATGATTGATCTTGATGCCGCCGAGTGAGCCGTATGCTCCGACATTCTGGCGCAGGCAGTAGAAAGGTCCTTTCTCGATGGGCTGCATGTAATGCCTGTTCTTCTCGAACAGTTCATCGTAGCCGGCGTAGCACATGTCGTTGTACTCTTCAACCTGATTAACAAGGCCGTCAACATCGATGCCTGCCTTCTCGGCAAGTTCTTCGATGGTATCAGCCTGGGTTACGGGCTCATATCCGTCTGCAAGGTCTCTCTCCCACTGCTCATCAAAATGATCATAAAGATCATGAGGATGTACATGAGATACGATATCCGGACCTTTCTTCTTGTATTTCTTAAGCAGCTTGCTGTCCATGATGGCGTAAGCAACCTGTCCGGGCTGTGCTGAAATGGCATTGCCTGTAAATGTTGTATTTCCGATCTGGTCTTCGGGCATGAATCTTTCACCATTCCTGTTGACCCAGAGGCAAGGCTGACGGAAAGCACCGTCGAGGATGAAGTGGTTCATGTTGTCAGGGAGCTGATACATGAGCTCCATGATGCAGGGCTCATGGCCTGCGCCTGCTTCCCATGCCATCTTGATGCCGTCACCCTTCATGCCGGGAACTGCAAAGTTAAAGATCGTCTTTCCGAATTCATATCCGGTCTGTTCTTTTATCATCTGAGGGTTATCACCGAATCCGCCTGTTGCGATGATGACAGCCTTTGCCCTTACTTCTACTTCCTCGCCATCCTTATCGGTAGCCAGGACGCCGACAGCCTTGCCGTCTTCCATGATTATCTTCTTGCCGGGGGTCTCGAAGAGGAATTCTACGCCGAGATCCTTAGCGTGCTCTGTCATCTTCTTGGTCATTGCTGTTGCAGCACGGGGGCCGGGCATTCCGCCGTCTTCCGGACGAACAACATGCCATGTGAACTCACCGTCTGAATAAGGTCTGGTAGCCTCGTCAGCACCGAATGCTCTCTGAACGCCAACGAATTCAACACCCATTTCTTCAAGCCAGTCAATGGTATCGCCTGATTTGAAATAATAATCACGTACCATGCGTGCGTCTACACGGTAATGTGTAAAATACATATGCTTTCTGAAAGCCTCAATGGGTGAAAGCTGGATCATTTGCATGCGCTGGATCCTTGAACCTACACCTAATGGGCCCATGCCCATGTTAGCGGCACCGCCGGTAGTT
>JAZOAJ010000270.1:0-14712 GCA_045595385.1 Lachnospiraceae bacterium
CTTTCTTCAGTTCAAGAATCTTTACAATATCCTTTTCTTCCTCGATCATTTTACTGATGCGGTTTGTTTTGAGCTTTTTCACACAGTCTGTGAGGGCTTTTTTTCTCGTCTCATCACCCGCATCCTCAAAATCATAATAAAGGATCTGTGCAGCCTGCTCCTGATCATTGCAGTCCTCAAAAGAACTTATGATGCTGGCAGGATTAAACTTCCCCTGTCTGAACTGACTGAACATTAACTTTGCTATTATATCATATGGTGTCAACCAAAAATCAGATTCATCGATAATTTTCGAAATTTTTTCATAAAATGAAGGGTTGTTTGCCAAATGAGCCAACAGCATTTTCTGGTTCTGTTCAAGTCCATCCTTCTGCCTGTTATCTTTATTAATATGATTTCCCGAAGCCTTCGGCGCGTATTCAACTCCCTCATGTCCAAGCGCAAGCTTCTTTACCTTGGAGCTCATTATTTCATAATCAAGTTTATAACGCGTGCAGAAGACCTGCAGGTAATTCTCTACTTCAAGTTCGTCACTTATATAACTTAGTCTGTTGCAAATTTCATTCCCAAATCGCGTCTTCTCACCGGGATCGTCAAGATCGAATGACCTTTGGAGCACGCTGACCTCGAAAATAAAGCCATTTACAGCATCTTTAAGGCGTTTTCTGTATTCATCCGCACCAAGCGCCCTGATGAGTTCATCCGGGTCTTTATACGGGTTCAGGTCGACAACTCTTGCATTTATGCCAGCGGATTTGAGTTTTGGCAACGCCCTGAGCGCCGCGTCCTGCCCGGCGCCGTCCGAGTCATATGATATGAGCACATTATCGGTGTATCTTTTCAGCACAGACGCATGGTTGTCTGTCAGTGCTGTTCCGAGTGAGGCGACAGCATTTGTAAATCCGGCCTGATGGAGGGAAATGACATCCATGTATCCTTCCACTAGTATCAGTTCCCTGCCCTTATGCCTTTTTGCGATATTCAGTCCGTACAGGTTGCGGCTCTTTTCAAAACACATTGTTTCAGGGGAGTTCAGATACTTTGGTTCTCCCTGTCCGAGTACCCTTCCGCCGAAAGCGATCACTCTGTTTGAGGTATCCATGATGGGAAACATGAGCCTGTTCCAGAAATAATCATGGGTGTCGGTTTCCCTTATGGAAACAAGGCCTGTGTCTTTCAGTTCCTCGTCTGTATAGCCTTTCTTTTTAAGGTACTGATACAGATCATCCCTGTACTTATCGGAATACCCGAGACCGAAGTCCCTTATCGTCTTGTCGTCCAGGTCCCTGTCTTTTATGTATTTATAAGCGTTTGCTCCTCTTTCCGACCTGAGCAGGTGAACGTAATAAATTGCAGCGTCTTTGTATGCGTCCAGAATCCTCTGCTTCTTTTTGTATCTTTCAGATACCGCCTGGGAATAGTCAGGTTTCGGCAGCGTTATCCCTGCTCTGTCCGCAAGGACTTTCAGCGCTTCTGAATATGAGTAATTCTCATACTTCATGATGAATGTCAGGGCACTGCCTCCTGTGTGGCATCCGAAGCAGTAAAACATCTGCTTTGCCCCATTGTCCGTAACGGAAAATGAAGGTGTCTTTTCACTATGGAACGGGCACAGTCCGAAGTAGGTAGATCCCTTTTTTGTGAGCGGCACATAACTGCCGATAACATCAACGATGTTATTGGCTTCTATGACCTGATCGATTATCTCCTGAGGGTAAAACATCTACTTCTCCCAAAACTTAGGTACAAACAGTTCCTCATAAACATATACGGAATAAACATCTGTCATTCCGGAGATGTAGTCACAGACCGCTCTTCCCGGTTCCGTTCCCAGTTCGGTTATGAGCCGGACATACTCCGCAGGCATCTTGTCTGTATTTTCAATATAGTGATCGTACAGCTCAGAGAGCATGAGATCAGCTTTTCTCTCTTCGGATTTGCATGTCGGATTAAAATACAGGTTTTCTGTCATGAATGCCCTGAGTTCCTGGAATGCTTCAAACACTTCAGGCGTCATGATGATATCGTTCTTCCCCTGCGAACTGTAAATGATGTCCTTGACCATGAAGTCAAGTCTCTCGCCATGTGTCTGCCCCAGCACAGAGCGTATCTGTGCCGGCACATCACTTTCAGTCAGGATGCCTGCCCTGATGGCGTCATCCATGTCATGATTCGTATAGGCGATCTTATCCGCAAGCCTTACGATCCTGCCCTCAAGCGTCTGTGGTTTTCCTGACATCCCGTGATTAAGGATGCCGTCTCTGACTTCAAAGCTCAGATTCAGGCCGTTTCCGTTGTTCTCCAGGATATCAACCACCCTGAGGCTCTGCCTGCTGTGGCTGAACTCATACTTCCTGTTTAAAGTCCTCTCGCCTGCATGTCCAAAAGGCGTATGACCAAGATCATGGGCAAGCGCGATAGCTTCGGTAAGGTCTTCATTAAGCCTCAACGAAGTAGCGATCGTCCTTGCTATCTGTGATACTTCCAGGGTATGTGTCAGCCTTGTCCTGTAATGGTCCCCCATGGGTGCGAGGAACACCTGCGTCTTATGCTTGAGACGGCGGAAAGACTTACAGTGCAGTATCCTGTCACGGTCGCGCTGAAAACAGGTGCGGATGTCGCATGGTACGACTTCCCGCTCCCGTCCTTTTGAATCACAGCTTTTTACCGCAAATTCACTTAATGTAAGTTTTTCGAGTTCTTCTTTCTGCTCCCTGATCGTCATACTACGATATTCTCACCGGGTTTAATGATGACTTTGATGGTGCCCTCGAATTTTTCGGCTGTCTCAATGTCATAAAGCTTGTCATCGTCCCTTTCATACTGGGGCGCAGTGTGGATGGGAACACAGTATTTCGCCTGTACGATCTCGCAGCACTGTTTTGCCTCGTCTGTTGTCATGGTATATACACCATCCATCGGGACGAAGAAAATGTCAATGTTTTTTGCAGGATATTCTTTCATCTCCTCTGTGATCCCTGTATCTCCGGGGAAATACAGTGTCCTGCCGTCGACTTTGATGATATAGCCCACGCACTCCTCTTTGGGATGATTGCGGTTATACGCAGGCACAGCCTCAACGAGCATGTCGTTTATCTCGAATGAGTTGTATTCTCCGTCTGAATAGGCTTCAGCATTGGTTATTATGGTACAGTCGTCTTTTTTGGTCACGATATCCGTACGGCAGTGGTCAAAGTGCTGATGAGTCACTAAGATGACATCTGCCGGGATGTTGTAGCCATTTCCTTTATAAGGATCAATGTATACAACAAGACCAGAGTCAGAAACAAGCCGGAAGCTTGAATGGCCCTGATAAAGTAAAGTTGCCATATTTTATTCTCCTTAATAATACTAGATTGTGCCGAACAGTCTGTCTCCTGCGTCGCCAAGTCCCGGAACGATATAACCGACCTCGTTCAGTTTCTCATCGAGTGCCGCAAGTGTGATGTCAACATCCGGATGATCCTGCTCAATACGTGCAACACCCTCAGGGACGCCGACAAGGCATACAAGGAGGATCTTCTGTGCGCCGCGTTTCTTGATGTTAGTGATAGCAGCTGAAGCGCTTCCGCCTGTTGCAAGCATGGGATCGGTCACAATTACGATGGATTTATCCATGTCTTTGGGGAATTTGGCAAAATACTCATGAGGCTCTAGAGTTTTCTCGTCCCTGAATATTCCGATATGTCCGATCTTGGCTGTAGGAATGATATCCCTGAATCCATCCACAAGACCAATGCCGGCTCTTAAGATAGGTACAAGAACTATCTTCTGATCCAGCTCAAAACCGGTCGTTTCGCAAATGGGTGTACGGATCGGGATCTCTTTCAGCGGAATGTTTCTGGTGACTTCATACGCCATGAGTTTGGCGATCTCGTCAAGATTCTGCTTGAAGATGTAGGTGGAAGTCTCCGCCTGACGCATGATCGTTAATTTGTGTTTGATAAGTGCATGATCTAAAACGGTTAACATGTGTATAGTCTCCTCCCATTTTATAATGATCCAGAGTGATTCTATCACTTTGATCTGTTAAAAACAAGAATGGAACAACACAGATATCCTGTTTTATCATTCCGGCCAGATCTCAGGCATGTCGAGATACTTTTCGAGGACTCTCATGTACTCTGCTTCAATGTCATCCATAACCAGAGTTCGGATATAAGCGGATACGGATAGATTTTTGTAATTTGCAAATGCCTTTATGAGCTGGGCGTCTGTCTCATTAAGACGGAGTGAGATCGTCATGTTTCATTATCCTTTCTGCAAGATCACATAGGCAATGTATCACTTTGTGTGTCTGCGCGTAATATGTATGACGGCAAACTGCATTTTGAGCCGTACGAACTGCTCTTAAGGACAAATAAAAAGGGACAGCCCGAGCTGTCCCTCATGATAGTTTTCCTGATCAGATCATCTGTCTTCCCTGAAGTATGAGCTTCCCAGGGATGCAGGAGGCTGATTTTCTTTTTTGTTCCTGACACTTGTAAAGATCAGGACTATGATCGTTACCACGAATGGTGCCATCTGGTAGATCTCTTTTATCGCAAGATTCGTTCCTGTAGGAATGAATATATGGAGAATATAGAGTCCGCCAAACAGTATCGAAGCCCAGATGCTGTGGCCCGGCCTCCAGATCGTGAAGATTACGAGAGCGATCGCAAGCCATCCTCTGTCACCGAACGCGTCATTCGACCAGATGCCGCAGGCGTAATCCATTACGTAATACAGACCGCCAAGTCCTGAGACCATGGCTCCGATACAAGTTGCAAAATATTTATATCTGGTTACATTAATGCCGGCTGCATCTGCTGTGGCAGGGCTCTCGCCTATTGCCCGGAGGTTAAGACCGGTACGTGTCTTTGATATGGTTATCGCAGCTATGAGTGCAAATGCAATTGCAATATATGCAAGGAAGCTATATGAAAGGAATATCTTTCCAAACCATCCCAGTTTACTTGCGAAAGGCAGTTTCATCGAGAAGAAAGCACTTGTTTTTGAAAGCGCGATCGAAGGGACATCAGACCCTGAAAGCTTTATGAGGGATCCTCCGAAGAAGTTACCGAATCCGACACCGAATGTAGTGAGTGCAAGACCTGTAACATTCTGGTTTGCCCTTAATGAAACTGTAAGGAAGCAGTATATAAGTCCCATGATAAGGGATCCGAGCAGGCAGCAGATGAGCGGGATAAAGATCGCAAGGAATCCGTTCATTCCGTTTTTGCCGGCTCCGTTCTCATACATGAACGCGCCGATAACACCGCTGATACCGCCAACATACATGATACCTGCAGTTCCGAGGTTCAGGTTTCCGCTCTTCTCTGTTATGGTCTCACCGACACTTCCGTACATGAGCGGAATGCCCTGTGCTACTGCCCTTGGGATAAATGATACAAGGAAATCAAACATCACGCAGCCTCCTTTCCGGATTTTCTAAAGGCAATCCGATAATTAAGGAAGAACTCGCTTCCCAGGATAAAGAACAGGATAATGCCTGTGATGATCGCTCCGAAACTGTCATTAAGACCGTAGATGGTGGTTATCTCGGTAGCTCCCCTGTCAAGGAATACCAGAAGGAAAGTCGTGAGTATCATGACAAGCGGATTGAACTTGGCAAGCCATGCGACCATGACGCCTGTAAATCCTCTGCCGTCAACAAGCGTAGTGGTAAGTGTATGCTCGCTTCCGCCTACAAGCAGGAGTCCTGCGATACCGCATAAAGCGCCTGAGAGCACCATTGTCCTGATAATGACTCTCTTTGTCTTGATGCCGACATACTTTGCCGTAGCTTCAGACTCACCTACAACGGCCAGCTCATATCCATGCTTTGTATAATTCATGTAAACGTAGATCAGGACTGTAAGGATTATTACAACAAGCAGGTTTATCATGTATTTTGACCCGAACAGTGAAGGAAACCATCCTGCCTGTGAATTCTGGTTGATGATACCTATCTTTCCGGATCCCCTCGGCACTTCCCATACTATGACGAAGAATGCAACTAACTGTATCGCCACATAGTTCATCATGAGGGTGAAAAGTGTTTCATTTGTATTGAACACCGCTTTAAAGAAAGCGGGGATCACTGCCCATATGATACCGCACAGGATCGAGACCACGATCATTACAAGTATGAGCAGCCCGCTGGGAAGCCTGTCACCCAGAAGGATCATGACAGCAGCTGCTCCAAGGGCTCCCATGAGAGACTGTCCGTCTCCGCCGAGGTTCCAGAACTTCATCCTGAATGCAGGTGCGAGAGCCAGCGAGATGCACAGGAGTATGGCCATGTTCTGGAGAAGCATCCATACTCTTCTCGATGTGCCGAAAACACCGTCTATCATCGTGCCGTAAACACCGATGGGATTTAATCCTGTTGTCATTGAAGTAATGATACCGCAAAGTATCAGCGCCAGTATGATAGCTACGGCTCTGATGATCCATGCCTTGTACCATTTGATATTAGAGTTACGCGTTATATGGAAAAGAGGTTCTTTATTCATTATCGTCACCTCCTGTTAAACTCGTCATCATAAGTCCGACTTCTTTCTTGTTCGTTGAACGGCCGTCAACAATTCCTGAAACCTGGCCGCCGCACAGGACAAGTATCCTGTCGCACAATTCAAGAAGAACATCCAGATCTTCTCCTACATATACGACAGCTACCCCTTTTTTCTTCTGTTTGTTCAGAAGATCATAGATCGTGTAGGAAGAATTTATGTCAAGTCCGCGCACCGCATATGCCGTGAGCAGAACCTTCGGCGATGCCGCGATCTCCCTGCCGACAAGGACTTTCTGTACATTGCCGCCGGAAAGCTTGCGTACCTGTGTTGAAATTCCGGGAGTATTGACTTCCAGTTCTTCAACAACATGCTCTGCCAGTAAGTGCGGAGACTTTTTATCTACAAATATGCCTTTATTATTCCTGAAAGAACGGAGAGCCATGTTCTGTGACAGATCCATGTTTCCTACCAGGCCCATGCCGAGTCTGTCTTCAGGAACAAACGAAAGTGAGATACCCATTTTTGATATCTCGAGAGGATCCATTCCTATCAGGGAAACACTCTTTCCATCATCGTCAATATAGGATATGGAGCCCTTTGATACTCTCTGAAGTCCGGCGATCGATTCGAGCAGTTCTTTCTGGCCGTTGCCTGAAATACCTGCGATACCGAGTATCTCGCCGCTGTTTATGTTGAAAGATACATCCTTAAGTTTTGTGACTCCGTCCAGGCTTTTGACGGTCAGTCCTTTGATCACGATCTTCGGAGAAGGATCAACAGGATCCGGTCTTTCGATGTTAAGGGCAACGCTGCGTCCAACCATTGCGTCAGTGAGTTCCTGAGTGTTGGCGTCTTTGGTCACAACGTCACAGATATACTTTCCTTTTCGAAGGATGGCAACCCTGTCAGATATTTCGAGAACTTCATGAAGCTTATGCGTGATTATTATGATCGATTTGCCGTCTTCTTTCATGTTTCTCATGACATTGAACAGCTTCTCGGTCTCCTGGGGGGTAAGTACGGCCGTAGGTTCATCAAGTACGAGGATCTCCGCTCCCCTGTACAGCACCTTTACGATCTCAACAGTCTGTTTCTGGGAAACGCTCATGTTGTAGATCTTCTGGTTGGGATCGACACTGAATCCGTATCTGTCACATATCTCTTTTATCCTGGCTGAAGCAGCCTTGATGTCAAGAGGTCCTTTTTCCTTCAGGCCAAGCACAATGTTCTCGGCAGCAGTAAGCACATCAACAAGTTTAAAATGCTGATGAACCATTCCGACTCCGAGGTCATATGCGTCTTTCGGACTTGTGATGGATACTTTCCGGCCTCTTACGATGATCTCTCCCTCATCCGGGAAATATATGCCGGAGATCATGTTCATGAGAGTTGTCTTTCCGGAACCGTTTTCCCCCAATAAAGCCAAAATTTCTCCCTGATATACATCAAGAGAGACATCTTCATTGGCCGTTATCTCGCCAAAACGTTTTGTTATGTTCTTTAACTGCAGAACAGGGATGCGTTCTTCCACTACCCTTCTCCTTTAAGCAAAATTAGGGAGACCCCGCAAGGGGCCTCCCCATTTCAGATAGATCATTAGAATGCTGTATCAAGAAGCTCGATGCCGTCGATCTGTACGTCGAAGTAAGGAGCTGAACGGAACTTGGATTCCTGGAAAGCACCGTTCTCGATAACTTCTGTATCTCCCTCGTAAGCGGGATCTGTGTCAACGTCAGCCATGTATGAATCAAGAGCTTTTCCGCCGACTGTGAATGTTGTTGTATCAAATACCTGAAGTGAGCCGTCCTGGATAGCCTTGGAGATCTCAGTGATCTTGTCAGCTGTTCCTTCTGCTGCAGCCTTCTCGTTTACATCTGTAAGAACAACAGATCCGGTCTCGATGGTTCCTGTCCAGTCTGTGTCGATGGCTGTTGCAGCCTTAACGCAGTCGAAGCAGTACTTGTAGTAAGGAGCCCAGTCGATCCTTGAGGAAACGATGAATGTGTTCGGGCATGAATCAACAGTTGATCCGTTGTAGGAAATGTCAGGAACGCCGGCTGTCTCGCAGGCTGTAGGAGCGCCCATTGAGTCAGCATGCTGGCTGATGAGTACGCAGCCTGAAGAGATAAGTGACTGTGCACCTTCTTTTTCCTTTGTCTCATCATACCATGAACCTGTGAATGTGACCTTCATTGTAACTGAAGGGCAGATGTACTTAGCTCCAAGGTAGAATGATGTGTATCCTGAGATAACCTCAGCATATGTGAATGCTCCGACATAACCCATGACTGCCTTATCAGCTGTGATCTCGCCTGCATCGATCATCTCATTGAGCTTCAGGCCTGCTGCGATACCAGCAAGGAAACGGCCCTGGAAGATGTCAGCAAATGCATTGTGGTGGTTGGCAAGGCCTTCTGTATGAGCCTTTGTACCTGTAGCATGGCAGAACTGGACATCAGGATATTCCTTAGCTGCCTCGATCATGTAGTCCTCATGGCCAAAGCTGTCTGCGAATACGACATTGCATCCTCTTTCAGCCATGTTGCAGGCTTCCTCGTAGCACTCCTGTCCTTCGGGAACGCCTGTAGTGATGAAGTAGGTCTCGCCTTCCTTAAGGCCGATAGACTCACATGCTTCCTTGAAAGCTTTGATGAAGTTGGCATCGTATGTTGAGTTCTCATCATGAAGACAGATAAGGCCTGCAACAACTTTTGCGCCATCATCGCTCTTGCCGGTGTTTGCTGCGCCGCCACATGCTGCAAGAAGTCCGCATACCATCATGACAGACAGTACAACAGCAAGTACTTTTTTGAATGATTTCATTTCTTTCCTCCATTAAATTATCAAAAAAATGTTATATTATTTGGCGCCATTGGCGCTTACATAATCAATCCTGACTGACAAATGTGATCCCTTTTTCAGGATCCATGTCAGCGATCATCGCGAGAGATTCTACCCTGAGGCCCCTCTCCCTGAGTTTTTTACCGCCTTCCTGGAAGGTCTTTTCGATCACTATTCCCGCTCCGGCGACAGTCGCACCGGCCTGCGCGCATATGTCAAGAAGCCCTTCAAGTGCGCATCCGTTAGCAAGGAAGTCATCGATCAGCAGCACGTGGTCTGCAGATGTGAGAAACTGTTTTTCAACAACAACTTCTGATACGTTTCCATGTGTATAGGAAACGACTTTTGCGCTGTAGCAGTCGTCTGAAAGATTTTTCGTCTTGCTTTTCTTTCCGAAAAGGAGAGGAACATTGAAGAGCTGCGCGACCGGATAGGCGACAGCAATACCCGATGTCTCAACAGTCAGTATCTTTGTTATCTTTTCATCCTTGAACAGTCTGTGGAATTCTTCTCCAAGGACAGTAAGGAACGGAACATCTATCTGGTGGTTAAGGAACGCACCTACTTTAAGGACTTTTCCGGGATATACCCGGCCTTCGGTCAATATCTTGTCTTCTAATAACTTCATGCGGTCAAAGCTCCATTGTGGAAATAGAAAAACGGACCACAAAAAAGACTGTATGATCCGCTTTTACCGGTAGTCGCAGCTTAAAGGCGCTGCGGTAGAAACATTTGGGCCATATATCCAAAATTATACCTAATACTATTATTCACAAAATCTACATAATTTATAACACTCATCCACATTTCAGTCAATTATCTATATTGTACATATTTAGATAAAAAACTTGATTATAAATAAGCTCTTTTTTCAGTGGCTCAATATGTGCTGCAGATGTCCCTTGCTACAAATATCCCGCTTGCCGAAGCATGTGAAAGAGAATGCGTCACGCCGCTGCCGTCACCGATCATGTAAAGGCCCGGATATTCGGTCTCAAGCCGGTCTGAGAGCATGACCTGCATGTTATAGAACTTGACTTCAACACCGTAAAGAAGCGTGTCCATGCCGGCTGTTCCGGGAGCTATCTTATCGAGCGCGTAGATCATCTCTATGATCCCGTCAAGTATCCTCTTGGGGATCACCAGGGACAGGTCTCCGGCAGTAGCCTTAAGGGTCGGTCTTGTAAACGACTCGTCGATACGCTTCTGAGTACTCCTCTTTCCGTTTATCAGGTCGCCGAACCTCTGAACTATGACTCCTCCCCCGAGCATGTTTGACAGTTTAACGATATTCTCCGCATAAGCGTTGCTGTCGTTGAAAGGCTCTGTAAAATGCTTTGAGACCAGCAGAGCGAAATTTGTGTTTTCCGTATGCCTCTCAGGATCTTCAAAGCTGTGGCCGTTAACGGTCACGATACCGTTGGTATTCTCATTTACCACAAGCCCGTGTGGATTCATGCAGAATGTACGGACAAGATCTCCATACTTTGCGGTACGGTACACGATCTTGCTCTCATAAAGTTCATCCGTGAGATGGGAAAAGATCTCAGCCGGAAGCTCCACGCGCACACCAAGGTCGACTCTGTTGCTGAGAGTCTTTATGTTAAGCTCGCGGCACATGCCCTCTATCCATTTGCTTCCGCTTCTTCCGACGGATACTATACATTTCGGGGCAATGAATTCACCGGCGTCTGTTATCACCTTGTACTCATGCTCTACTATCTCCAGCTTTGATACCGGAGTGTTGAAATAGAAATCGATACTGTCCTTGAGCTTTTCATAAAGGTTTTTGAGGACAACATAGTTCTTGTCTGTGCCAAGATGTCTTACAGATGCATCCAGCAGATGCAGCTGGTTCTGAAGGCAGAGTTTCTTGATGGCCGTGTTTGCTGTGGAATACAGCTTAGCTCCCTCTCCCCCGTTCGTCATGTTTATCTTGTCAACATATTCCATGAGCTCGGTGGCCTTTTCCTTGCCGATATACTCATGAAGGCTGCCTCCGAAATCGTTGGTAATGTTGTATTTTCCGTCAGAAAATGCACCGGCGCCTCCGAAACCATGCATGATGGCGCATGTTCTGCAGTGGATGCAGGTCTTTATCCTGTCGCCGTCTATCGGGCAGCGTCTTTTCTCCAGCGGCTGTCCTTCTTCAAAAACAGCTATCTTGAGAGAACTGTCAAGCTTATTCAGTTCATATGCCGAAAAGATGCCTCCCGGGCCGGCGCCGATGATGATAATGTCATAGTTCTTCATTCTCTGTGCTCCTGTCCTAAACTATTTAGATGTGATCATTCCGATCAGATATAACACCCCGAGGTGCACGGGGTAATAAATGTAAAAGAGATATTTAAGCCTGAGTCTTCCGCGCCTGCCGTTGTACAGCAGAAGAAAGATGGCGGAAAACACGGCAAACCATTCATGTTTGTTGCATGTCAGCCACAGGGGTATTATCCATACCGCGAGCAGCGCCGTCTGGATAAGCCTGCAAAATGCGCCTTTTTCGGTGAGGAACAGGTTCGGCAGATACACTGCCACCGGGAGAAGTACCCCGAAAAATCCATAATCCACCTTAAAGTCTGTACCCGGGAGCAATTTGGGCAGCCAGATAGTTATAAATGCCGAGAGCACTATAAGGCCTGCTGTGATCAGGCACCACAGCGCACTGATCTCACCGGCACCTGCGCCGTCTTTTCTGTTCCTGTCCGGGACCGCTCTCTGAAGCGCGAATATGATCACAAGAGACATTGCAAAAGTGATCAGCGTACACATGTAAAGAGTCCTCTGGGACACATATGCGATGATCTGGCAGAATACCCCCACTGCCAGGATCAGCCCAAAGTACTTTTTCTTATTCCGGGTATAGTAGCAGCCTTCGGCTATCATGAAAGCGAATAACGGAAAAGCAAGCCTTCCGATAAGACGCAGCCAGACCACTCCGGGGAACAGTATCATTCCCATATGATCAACTGTCATGAACGCCAGGGCGAGCAGCTTAAGGCTTGTGCCGTCAAGGATCTGAAAACTGTATCTGTCCATGGCTCAGATCATTTTGCTCCGGTACTTCCGAAACCGCCGGTTCCCCTGACGGTATCGCTCAGTTCATCCACAACATTCCATTTTGCGGCTATGAAAGGACAGATCACCATCTGGGCTATCCTCTCTCCGTGTTCAACTGTCTGCTCTTTCCCGGAATGGTTGAAAATGGAAACCATTATCTCGCCTCTGTAATCAGCGTCGACCACACCGACTTTGTTTGACGGAGCAAGGCCTTTCTTTGTGGCAAGACCGCTCCTGGCAAATATCAGTCCCGCATACCCTTCAGGTATCTCCACCGCCAGTCCGGTATGAAACAGATACGTTTCTCCCGGCGCAACTGTCACAGGTCCGTCCGTGCAGGCATAAAGATCGGCCCCGGCGCTGAACTCAGACCCGTATGTGGGAAGTATGGCACGTTCATCCAGTTTTTTTATGTTTAAAGTCTGCATATGGTCCCTCCGTGCATAACAGGAAGATTATATCATACTTTAACTGCAAATCCCATAGCTGCCACGAACGGTCGGATACTGGTCCGTGATAACTATGGGATCTGTGATGTTAAATGTTTTTCCGCGGGATCGGCCGCGCAAATGTGATCAGCTTAAGGATGACGAGTAGTTCGGTGATTCTCTTGTGATCTGGATGTCATGAGGATGGCTCTCACGGAGGGCTGCAGCTGTCATCTTGACGAATCTGCCCTTCTCATTGAGTTCCTTTATTGTTGTTACGCCGCAGTAGCCCATGCCTGAGCGGAGACCGCCCATGAGCTGATAAACGGTATCTTCAACTGAACCTTTGTAAGCCACACGTCCTTCAACTCCTTCAGGAACAAGCTTCTGCATGTTCTGCTGGAAGTATCTGTCTTTGGAGCCTGCTTCCATGGCGGAGATGGAGCCCATGCCTCTGTAAACCTTGTACTTACGTCCCTGATAGATCTCATAGTCGCCGGGAGCCTCATCACATCCTGCGAACAGGCTTCCCATCATACACACGCTCGCGCCTGCTGCAATGGCCTTTGTAATGTCGCCTGAATACTTGATACCGCCATCCGCTATGATCGGAATGCCGTACTCCTTGGCAGCTGCATAGCAGTCCATTACAGCTGAGATCTGGGGAACACCGATACCTGCAACAACACGTGTCGTACAGATGGATCCGGGTCCGATACCGACCTTGACGCAGTCAGCGCCGGCTTCAATGAGTGCCCTGCATCCGTCGCCTGTAGCAACATTTCCTGCGATAACCTGCAGATCAGGGAATTCCTTCTTTATTGTCTTAAGGCAGTTGAGAACGTTCTTTGAATGGCCGTGTGCTGAATCGAGCACGACCACATCAACATTTGCCTCGACAAGAGCTGCTGTACGCTCAAGTACATTTGATGTAATGCCTATGGCTGCGCCGCAGATAAGACGTCCCTGGGCATCTTTTGCCGAATTGGGATACTTGACCTGCTTTTCAATGTCTTTTATCGTAATGAGGCCTTTAAGGTTAAAATCCTTGTCCACGACCAGGAGTTTCTCCTTGCGGGCTTCCTTCAGGATCTCTTTTGCTTCTTCAAGTGTTACGCCTTCAAGCGCTGTGATAAGGCCGTCTTCCTTGGATGTCATGCGCTCACTGATGAGCTTGGACATGTCTGTCTCAAAACTCATGTCGCGGTTGGTGATGATGCCGACGAGTTTTCCGTTCTCAGTAATGGGAACACCTGAGATACGGTATTTTGCCATGAGGGCATCAGCATCACCCAGTGTATTGTTCGGAGCGAGATGGAACGGATCGGTGATGACTCCGTTCTCGGATTTCTTTACGAGATCGACCTGTGCAGCCTGCTGTTCGGGAGTCATGTTCTTATGTATTATGCCTATGCCTCCCTGCCTTGCCATCGCAATTGCCATGCGGTGCTCGGTAACTGTATCCATGCCCGCGCTCATGAGCGGAACATTTAATTTTATTGTTTTGGTAAGATTGGTCTGAAGAAAGACCTCATTGCCGACATGTTCGGAATACTGCGGTACGAGCAGTACGTCATCAAAAGTAATTGCTTCACCAATGATAGTTCCCATTAAACTCTCCCTTCAAGATTTAATATATTTGATTCATTTTACAGCAACCAAATAGCTGTTTCAAGGTCAATCGAAAATATATTTTTCAAGCTCATTAAGGTCTCCGTGGTCATATGCGGAAATGTCAATGCCGTCACGGTTCAGGAGGCACGGCGTAAGAAGGAACACATCCATTCCTGCCTTTTTTGCGGCAAGATCTTCTCTTGTATCGTTGCCGACCATGAGGCATTGCCCCGGATCCAAAGTCGGATCGTAGCCATGTCGTTCTGTGAGCCAAG
>JAZOAJ010000271.1:0-9496 GCA_045595385.1 Lachnospiraceae bacterium
CACAGTAGGCGGCGCCGCAAACATGGGAATGGGCCCTCTTGGCATAGATACCAATATCCAGAAAGCAAATTTCAATAATATCTCAGTTGAATATGCTTTAAAGAAACACATGGAATATACCCATTACAGGGTAGATGAGGACCTTGTATCAGCATATTTCCACAAGAGTGCTGATACCATCAACTGGCTCCAGGACATGGGAGTGGAATTCTTCGGCGCTTTCAGGTATTTCAAAGAGTCCGAAGCTACATGGCACATAGTCAAGTCTGACAATGGCGTCATAGGACCAAGGGCAGCCGGAAAGATGGCAAGGATACTCGCTGAGAAAGCCAGGGAGCAGGGAACTGAGATACTGCTCGAAACGGCCGGCGTTGACCTCATAAAAGAGGGTGACAAGGTCGTTGGAGCAATAGCCATAGGTTCAGACGGCACCGAATATGAGATCCGCTCAAAAGCGGTCATAGTGGCGACCGGCGGATTTATCGGAAACAAGGAAATGGTGAAACAGGAATTCGGACTTACTCTCCAGGAAGACTTCTTCCCGTTCCACATGCCCGGACTGCAGGGTGACGGCCTGAAGATGATGTGGAAGGCAGGAGCCGCAAAGTTCGGCCTGAACATCGAGGCAATATACCAGGTTCCCGACAATGCTACATGGGCAGTGCTTGACGGCGTGCTCAGACAGCCGAATCTTCTGATCAACCAGTTTGGCGAGAGGTTCATGGACGAAGGTGACATGGGCAATACCACATATACCGGAAACGCAATAGCACTTCAGCCCGGAAATTATGCGTACTGCATCATGGACCGCGGCATTCTGAGACATTATCAGAAGAATGGTCCGGATATCGTGGATCTTGTACATCCGGCGCAGGTATTCTTCGAATTTGATGAAGTTGCCGCCAAGGCGGTTGAACAGGATTACCCCGGATACGCTGAGGGCAAGACCGTGGCCGAGCTAGCGGAAAAGATCGGAATCGATCCGGAAGTTCTCCAGATGACGATCGACGAGTACAATGCGATGTGCGAGAACGGTATGGACAGTAAGTTCCATAAGCAGCGTAAATTCCTGCATCCGATCACCGGCAAGGGCGGTTATATATGCGGAAAGTTCTATCTTGGAGCATATGGCACGATCGGCGGCGTAAGGATCAACCGGTACTGTGAGGTACTGGATGAGGACCAGATCCCTATCGAGGGACTGTATGCAGCAGGAACGGATGCAAACACCATATATGGTGACAGCTACAACTTCACTCTTCCCGGAAACAGCATGGGATTTGCCGTAAATACAGGAAGAATGGCAGGAGAAGCAGCAGCCCGGTATATAAAGGGATGATGACCGGAACGACCGGCAGAGATTATATTTGACAAAAGGAGTTTAAAAATGAGAATAGCACTTGTAATGGAATGGAGCACAAGCGCGAGAAATGAGATCGTCAACAGTGTGCTCACAAAAGTAGCAGAGGCAAATGGACATACTGTAGTCAATTACGGACAGTATAACATGGAAGATTTCCGCCAGACCTACAATCAGAACGCTGTATTCGGCGCAACTCTTCTTGCTGCGGATGCTGCAGATTTCGTTGTTACCGGCTGCGGAACTGGTGAAGGCGCAATGCTCGCGTTTAACTCAATGCCGGGCGTTCAGTGCGGTCTGGTGATCGATCCTGCTGATTCTTATCTGTATACACAGATCAACGGCGGCAATGCAATGTCACTTCCGTACGCAAAAGGCTGGGGATGGGCTGCAGAAGTCAACCTTGAATATGTTTTCGAGAAACTGTTTGTACAGGAGCCGGGCGGAGGATATCCACCTTCAGCAGCAGCAAGCGAGCAGAGGAATGCTGCACTCCTTACAAAACTTAAAGCAGTTTCACACACCAGCATCGAAGATATCCTTGCAGCAGAAGATCCAGACATCCATGAGATGGTAGTAAACGCATTCGGCGGCAAGAGACTTGAGCTCTTCCGTGAGAACTGCAGAAACGCAGAGATCCTTAAAGCAGTAGAGGCAGCACTCGCAAAGTAAAAGATCATGTTTGACCAGGGAATGACCTTATTGAATAACGGCTTATATCAGCGCCAGAATGTGACTACACAGCTGGTGCAGGATATGAGTGTGCTTCAGATGAGTGCCATTGAGCTGGAAAACTATCTTGAAAAACTGTCGCTGGAGAATCCTGTGATCGAACTTGAGGAAGATGAAAAAGGCAGTTCGCGTGAGCAGATGGAATTCTTCAGAAAGCAGGAATGGCTTGCTTCAAACGACCGGCAGAATAAAACATATTACGACAATGACGGAGCGGAGGACTCTCCTGAGAACTACTGGAAAGACCCTAATGACCAGGAGAGCCTTGCTTCGCACCTTAAAGATCAGATCCTGCTCGCACCGTACGACCATATTGAAAAGGAGATCATCGATTACCTCATCCTTTCGCTTGACGGAAGAGGCTACTGCCAGGAAGACCTTGGCGAGATAGCCAGATATTTTGACGTTACCGAAAGAAAAGTCGAGTCTCTCCTTAAGGACATTCAGTCAATGGAACCCGCCGGTGTAGGAGCCAGGAATCTTGAGGAGTGTCTTGAACTTCAGCTGGACAGGATCAATCCCGGGGCAGATCTTACCAGACGGATCATACGGGAGCATTTGCCCGATCTTGCTAAAAATCATCTTCTGGACATAGCCAGAAAACTGCAGGTCCCGTTATCTGCTGTGACTGCGAGCTGTGAAGAAATAAAAACACTGAATCCCAAACCCGGCAACGCTTTCGCAAGCGGCGAGAGTCCCCGGTATATCACTCCGGACGCTCTTGTGCTGCAAAGGGGAGACGGGTTTGAGGTCATTGTAAATGAATACCAGTATACCCGTTTCAGGATCAGTGATTATTATCAGCATCTTGAACAGACAACCGATGATAAGCAGGTGAGAGATTATCTTCGCACGAAGATACAGCAGGCAAATAATGTTGCAGGCAGCATCGCTATGCGGACTTCCAATCTGTCCAAGCTGCTCGACTATCTTGTCGTGAAACAGGAGGATTTCTTCAGGTTCGGGCCAGGTCATAAAAAGCCTCTTAAACTGTCCGACATAGCAATGGATTTCCAGATGCATGAATCGACCGTGAGCAGAACCCTGCGCAGCAAGTACCTGCAGTGCTCATGGGGAGTATTTCCGCTGCGTTATTTCCTTTCTGGGATATCAAATATATCACAGACCGGTGCAATGCCCCAGACACAGGATAAAGTAAAGAGCATGATAATTGGGATCGTGGGGGCGGAAAATAAAAAGAAACCTTACAGTGACGAGGCGATAAGAAAGATACTTATTGAGCAGTACAACATTGACATTTCCCGCAGGACAGTCAATAAGTACCGCCAGGAAATGAATATTCCCGATAAGAGCGGACGAAAGGACTGGAGCTTATGATCAACCGGTGGACAGCCACGCTAAGCGTCAATGCCGGCCTTTCCCTCAGAACAGAGGGACTCTGCATATGGGTCGACGCTCTGCATAAAGATAAAGTACCGGATTTTTCAACGCTGAGCCCAGAGCATCAGCGTTTGATTTTTTCATCACATGTTTTAGGACGGCCGGATGTCATATGCGTTACTCATTGCCATGGCGATCATTACTCAGAAGAACTGTGTGACAAGGCAATGACTCTTTATCCGGATGCATGCCTGATCGTCCCTGAAGCGCATCATGAAGGACAAATCCTCCTAAACGGAAATGAGATGATGATATCAGTCAAAAACCGGCTGCTCACATTCCACAGACTTGTACATGAAGGAGAACGGTTTGTAAATGTAGCAAATTATGGCCTTATGATCGAGGATGATGGCGACCGCATCCTTATACTTGGAGACTGTGCGTTAAGCGGATCAGGGCTTGAAGAATGGATAAACGGCTGTGAGATAGATACCGTGTTCGCTCCGTTCCCGTGGATAACGCTCAGACGGGGAAGAGAATTCCTGACTGATATCATCAAGCCTTCCAGCCTGATCATATATCATCTTCCATTGCAGGCAGATGATGTATATGGCTATGTGAAAGCAGCAGAAAAAGCCGCCCTAAAGCTTAATGGGATAGACAACGTAAAGTTCTTAACGGAGGCTTTTCAGGTGGAAGAGTTATAAAAATAAGAGGAGGCATCAAGCCTCCTCTCCTTTTGCATTCAGACCGTATTGCTTCAGTTTCCTCGATATGGTTGAGGTGTCCACCCCAAGCAGCCTGCTGGCTTCTTTCATGTTGGTAACTTTCCGCATTGTACTGATCAGAAGATCCTTTTCACATTTTGCAACAGCTTCGCTCAGAGTAAGGTCCTGGGAGTCTGTTTGTGGATATTCCGGCATGTCCGGAACATCGTTATCAAATGTATATTCCTCAGGCTCATCTTCAATATCCAAAATTCCCTTCAGCAGAGAGCTGTCAACATACGGGAAGTCTGAGCAGCATACAACGAGATATTCCATGATGTTGCGCAGCTCACGTATGTTCCCCGGCCAGGAATAGCTGTTAAGTATCTGCAGGTTTTCATCAGTCAGGCTGAAACTGCGGTGATACTGTGCAGAAAACATATCAATAAAATGATTGCACAGAAGAGGTATGTCATCTGCCCTTTCCCTGAGCGGAGGGATGGATATGGGTATGATGTGCAGCCTGTAATACAGATCCCTGCGGAAAGTTCCTTCCTGGATCTTCGCTTTAAGATTGCTGTTTGTTGAAGCTATGACGCGGATATTAAGTTTGATGGGTCTGGTGCCTCCGACTCTGGTAACTTCGTTATTCTGAAGAACACGGAGCAGTTTGGCCTGTGCATCCAGAGGCATGTCACCGATCTCATCCAGAAGGATAGTGCCTTCGTTTGCCGCTTCGAAAAGACCTTTCTTTCCGGATGTGCTCGCGCCGGAGAAAGCACCTTTCTCATAACCGAAAAGCTCCGACTCGATAAGTGTTGCGGGTATGGATGAGCAGTTTACCTTGATGAAAGGCTTGTTTTTACGTTTGCTTGAATTATATATGGCATTTGCGACAAGTTCCTTGCCGGTTCCCGACTCACCGGTGATGAGTACAGGTGCATCGGTGTCACTGACTTTTTCGACCAGATACTGGATCTGTTTCATCTGAGGTGAAGAACCGATCATCGGGTCTTCTCCGGCGATCATTTTCGCTGAATCATAAACCTTTACAGCGGAATCCATCCGGTTGATCGTACGAAGTGACGAAACAAATGAATTGAAATGATCCCTCAGATCTGAAAATGAAGACAGGCTGCGGTCGGTGGCAACGACATAAATGATCTTTCCTTCAGAATCAAAAATAGGGAAGCCGACAGTTATGCTCGGCCTTTCATTATTGGGAAGGAATGCAAGACGCATTATGCGCCTTTTATCCCGGATCACTTCCGAAACGATGGGGTTAGTAAAATACCTGCCTGAAACAACCAGTGCAGATAAAGGACTGCCGACTATTTCATGGCGGCTGATATTGAAACTGTGTTCAAAAGACGGATTGACATAGAGTATTGTCTGATCACTGTCAGTGATCATGACATTTTCATCCAGATGATCGACTACGATCTGGTAATTGATCGAAGTAGTTGTGACTTTATATATCTGATCTTTCGCTTTTTTTAGTTCGGACAGCAGTTCTTCCCTTGAAATATCATCTTTTGAGTCAAGCTTGTTGATAACAAGATCGAGCTGATCACCGACATACAGCATGCTCTCTCTGTCAGTCCTGAAAGAATCAATAGTTGGTTTTTCCATAATTATCTCTTAAGCAACAAGTAATAATAACAGTCTGATCAGGAAATGCATTTTACAAATGCAAATACATTATAGACCTTAGAGAATGATGATTCAAGTTTTATACTTTTTGATATTGCTTGAAAAGACAGCAAAGTGGCACGGAACTTGCAACTAAAACAATCGGAATGTACAAAAATCAGAACAGAGGAGAATGATCATAATGACGGGAGCAGAACTGACAGAACGCTGCAAAAGCAGAAATTTTGACTGCATCACAGTTGTCACGCGGGATATATTTGGGCGCATGGCAAACATGCAGAAGGTCCAGAAAGACATACCCGGAATGATAAGCATCTGCACACAGGAATGTGCTCCGCTGACAGACCGCTGCGGTGCATGCATAGAGTATTCCCAGAAACAGGCAGTTTATTATTATGCCAATACTTCCATGTGCTTCGTTGAACCGTTGGAAGGTGATACTGTATACAAGCAGTTCCTTGACAGATATGGTGAAGGTCTCTGCTGTATCAGGGAACGCATCCTTCCTGATGAAATGGAAAGGCTGGAGAAACATTTCGCTGATAAAGGTTATATGCCTGTCCAGAGAATGGAAATGGATGGCCTCAAGGCGTTCTGGATCGATCTTACTAAAGAATTGGGCATTATTTTTGAAGTCATCAGCAAAGAAGCTGATGAACAGCCGGCTGTTAGCAGTGACGTACGCATAGCGCAGATAAATATCTCAACTCCCAATGTACAGAAGACGATCGAATTCATTACTGAAATGCTTGAGATCGGACCCTGGGAAGTGGGCAAGCAGTGCAATGCGGTAGCACATGATACTGCATTCACAGTTGACGGAGTCCTTAAAGATCAGCAATTCGCTTTCCTTCTTGCCATTCTGGTATGCGGCAATATCGAATGGGAAGTGATCGAACCGGTTGAAGGACAGCTTATCTACTCAGACTTTATTGAGAAGAGAGGCATAGGATTCCATCATATTCTTCAGGAGATCCCCTCAGATAAATGGACCGGGCGGCTGGAGACATATGCACAGGACGGCATCGCGCTGAACTGCAAAGGTGGACTGGGACCGGTCAGCTGGTGCTACATGGATACTGAAAAAGAACTCGGGTTCTATATTGAACTGCGTAACGACGCAGTAATGGATAAACTTCCGGAAGGTTATCTGCAGTACTTCTATCCTGCAGACTGAAATAAACAATAATAAACAAACAGGAGGATAAAATGGAGATCAAAATCTTTGAAAAGTTCCGTCTGGACGGCAAGACAGCTGTTGTTACAGGTGGAGCAGGAAACATCGGATACCACACAGGCATGACATTTGCCCAGGCAGGCGCAAAGATCGCAATAGTAGACCTGCCCGTATGCCTTGAGCGCTCACAGGCAATTGCAAAAGAATTTGAAGAGGCCTATGGAGTAAAATGCGCAGGCTACGGCTGCGATCTTACAGATGCAGAGGCCGTTAAGGAAATGTTCGACCAGATCGAAAAAGATCTCGGCAGTGTTGATATCGTACACAATAACGCAGGAGTAGGCGGAGCACTCGCACCCGACATCGAAGAGTGGGATCCCGAGCACAACATGCCTCATCTTGACCACTGGAGACAGGTGCTTGACATAAATCTTGTAAGCCAGTATATCGTGGCAACTACTGCCGCAAGAGTCATGATCCGCGAAGGACATGGCGGAAGCATTGTAAATACAGCTTCCATGGCAGGCCACATCATCAACCAGGCTCCCATGTTCCAGACACTGGATGATTCTTCATACGGTGTATCCAAAGCAGGAGTCCTTTATTTCACACGTCATTTCGCATCACAGGTTATCAAGTACGGCATCAGGGTTAATTCCGTATCACCCGGATACTGCTACAGCCCGAACCTTCATGACGGCCTTTCAGCTGAGATCATGGATGCTTATACCAAGACACAGCCCATTATGCGCATGCTGAACGTGGATGAACTCATGGGTGCTTTCCTCTATCTGGCAAGCGATGCTTCATCCTACATGGTCGGACAGGATATCCTGGTCGATGGCGGACATACGATCTGGTAAAAGATAGAAAGGAGTAAGAAATGTTTGATCTTCACGGATGTGTTGCAGTAGTTACAGGCGGATCAGCCGGCATCGGAAGAGGCATGGCTATCGCTCTCGCAAGGCAGGGCGCAGACCTGGCCATCATCGCAAGAAGGCCTGAAAAGGTCGCTGCTACAGCAAAAGAAATAGAGACTCTTGGAGTCCGCTGCCTTCCCATCGCTTGCGATGTCACAGATGAAGAGAGTGTCATCGCTGCAAGAGAAGCAGTATTAAAAGAATACGGACACATTGAGATCCTGATAAACAATGCAGGTACAGGTGGCCCTCCTGTTCCGACAGTTGAAATGGACCAGGCACATTTTGAAAAGCTTGTCAATCTGGACCTGAATGCTGCATTCCGCACTCTCAGGATATTTGCAAAGCCCATGATCGAAGCAGGATACGGCAGAGTCATCAATATCGGTTCTGCAATGGGACTGCGCGGCAACATGGACATTCCTCTCGCAGGCTATCATGCAGCCAAGGGCGGCGTGATCAACCTTACCAGAGGAGTTGCATCCGAGTGGGCAAAACAGGGTGTCACATGCAACTGCATCTGCCCGGGCACATTCCCTTCAGAGTCAAATGATGAGGAGTTCATCAAGTCACAGGCAGAATTTGTACGCGTCACCATCCCCATGGGTCGTCCCGCGATCCCGACAGATATTGACAGAGTCGGAGAAATGGATGCCGCAATATGCTTCCTTGCTTCAAGAGAAGCTTCATATGTGACAGGCGTTATCCTTCCGGTTGACGGCGGATGGACAGCAATATAAAAGTGGCACAAAAATTGCAATTAAATAATCATTACAAATGATCATAGTTTTAATTATAGGAGGATTTTACTATGGGAAAAATAATGGCGGATTATGTTCATCTTCCGAAGTTTGATGAGTACAAAGAGTGGTTCAAGGATCATTTCGAGCTGTACCGTGAAGATGGAATCTTACAGGTTACCATGCATACCAATGGCCATGAGATGTGCTGGAGCGGTGCTAACCATCGTGCAATGAGCCAGCTCAGCCATACTATTGGAGCAGATCCGGAGAATGAAGTCATCATCTGGACCCACAAAGGTGATTACTGGATGAAAGACAAGGATCCGTATGGATGGCAGACATATGCAGAAGAGCGCTTCGATCATCAGTATGTTGATGACTACAACCTGATCAAGAACATGATCTTCGAGATCAACGTTCCCACTATCGGTGCCATTCCCGGCCCCGGATTCCATTGGGACAGCGCAATTCTTTGCGACGTTACAGTAGCAAGCGAGACAGCTAAATTTGATGACGACCATCTGTTCTTCGGTCTGGTACCGGGTGATGGAATGTTCCTCCTCATGCAGCAGTTCATGGGCGTAAAGAGAGCAAACTATTACGCAATGACCAGCCGTCAGTGGAACGCACAGCAGGCTCTTGAGTGGGGCTGGGTAAGCGAACTCACACCTCAGGGCAAGTGCCTTGAGAGGGCATGGGAGATCGCCCGCATCATCAAGTCTGTTCCCCGTGAAGCAAGAATGATCTTCTCACATCTCTGCAAGAGACCGCTTGAGCGTCTGCTTGTTGATGACCTTAAGGTTCATACAACTGCAGAGCAGTATTCAACTGCATATCGTCTTGCACAGGGCGACTATGGCAAG
>JAZOAJ010000272.1:0-18741 GCA_045595385.1 Lachnospiraceae bacterium
GGTGTTTCAGCCTGTGTTGTCTGTCCGCCTCCTGAACCGCCGCAGCCGGCCAAAGAGCCTAGCATGACCGATGCAAGTAAAATGGAGATGATCTTTGATGACAGTTTCATTTCACTTCCTCCTTAATTATTATTATTTTTAAACAATAACAAATAATTATTTTTCACGTTATTAAAATCTTTTATGAAATCATTAGTAGGTGACAAACGGACAGTTCTTTTATCGCATTTCAGGGCATAAAAAAGGAAGCCTTGAATATCAAGGCTTCCTTTTCAATAAAGCTTATTCTGTTTGTTGTGACAAAAGAACTGTCCCTGTCACCTTTGTCTTCTTTTTATCATTATGACTATCAGAAGTGTGATGGCAAATACGGCAGCGACCATTATCGTCAGATAGATGAGAGGACGGGCGGTGTCACCAGTCTTGGGGTTGCCGTTTGAGTTGCCGCTCTTGTTTGAATTACTATTGTTCGGTGTGTTTTTACCGGAGTCATTTTTGTTTGCTTCGGTCGGTTTTTCCTCAACCTTCTTGATCAGAATCTGTTTCTCAAAAGATCCGTCTTTAAAATTCACTTTGAAATTATGGGTTCCTGTTGACAAAGTCTCCAGATAATTTGCTGAGACTGTCAGGACCAGGCTTCCCGGTTCTGTTTTGTATCTTGCTGCATCAACTATCGAACCATCGACTTCAAAACTGCTGAAAAGCGAGAATGCCTTATCATCGTTTACATTTCTCTTAATATTCATGATAAGATCTTTTCCCGAACCTTTCGACCATTCGGGATTAATGGGTTCCTTTTCTCCGTAGGATATCTTGATCCATTTGGCATATACGGTTTTGTTAGTGTTGACAGGCGTTGAGAAATCAAAAGCAGTAGTAAACTCGGTATCTTCATACCAGCCATCGAATTCAAAGCCTGTTCTTTCAGGATCTTCCGGTGCATCCACAGTAGTTCCGGATGAGATCGTCTTAGTTGAGGTAGAGCCGTCCCCAAAGTCAAATGTAACAGTTACCGGGTTCTCCGGGACTTCAGGGATCTCAACAGGTTCCGGCGATTCCCATTCCAAACCGAAGAATATTTCACTGAAGCACGGTATGGTTTCCTCGCTCGGAGTATTTGTAACATAACCTGCAGCCTTTACTTCGTACTTTTTGCCTATTTCAAGGCCGCTTATGACGGTTTCTGTTTTTCCTTCCGCGATGTCTTCTTCCAGCCAGTCTTCAGCACCTTCTTCCCTGTACCAGATGCGGAATCCTTCTGTTCCTTCAGTGACCGTTCCCGTCACTTTTACTGAAAGCGATCCGCCACCTGCCGTCAGAGTGATCTCAGGCGCCGGAGGAACTATGGCAAAGCCTCTTGTGAGCAGCGTTACCTCCTTAAACATGCCGCCCTTTCCGACCGCTTTAACTGAGGCCATGCCGCATTTGATGTTGTTTTCATAGACAAAATCAAAATCTGTACCTTCTTCTGCAGGAGGAACAGTGACATCAATACTTTCGATTGGCCGGATCTCTTCGCCGGTATAAAGATATATCGGCTCGTCTTCGCTCAATGAAGATTCTTCATCATATAGGAATTCTTTTACGTAATTTGAACCGACGCCGACTTTAAAGGTGGCAGTTCCCACATTCCTGATCGTGACATATGCAACAAACCATGCATGTTCATCGGGAGTGTTTATGGCTTTCATGATCTTGCGTGTCGGGTTGCTGCCGTTCTGTATTTCAATGTACTGATCCGCACCCTCAGAGAGACACCATGATATATCTTCATCATTTATTCCGCCGTCCGGAAGAGTCCCGCCATACAATGAACAGCGGACGTTAGCGGCATCCAGTCGGGTTGCGTATGTTAAGTCAACATTTTCCGGAGCAACAGTTATCGTCAGATTGTTATCCGCCTTACGGCAGAACGCCTTAATGGGGAAGTTGTCAAATGAGATCAGGTCGTAAGAATAATATGGTATGTCTCCCAGAAGAGAATCTGCGATCTCTTCCCTTATGCTGTCCGCATAGCAATAATCGTTCCAGAAGTCATCGATCAGCAGCCAGCTTTCCTGAGAGTTTATGATACCCTTAAAGTTTGTTACTCCGCCGCCTTCATCCATGCTTCCATATTGGAAATTGGCATAATACCTGCCGTCAGAACCAATCTGTGTAACAACAATGGTGTAGCACTGGTCCTTCATGATCAGAATGTCATTTGAGCCTGTGCCGCCGGTGTCAAACAGTATATCGAAATCGTCCATGGATTCCTTATGGTATCCGCCGTATTCATAATGGAAGGTTGCCTCTGCGACCTTAACACCTTCTGTAGGATCATGGAAAATATCAGTCTGAAGATAGATCTCATAGGTGACATCTGTTTCAGGGGCAGTGGTAAATGAAGAAACATATTCGATGATCTCGTTTGATCTCGCCCAGAACGCATTTGCCATCTTTAATTCATTCTCAGAGGAATAAGACATTGCGCTGGTCATGGGCATGTAGTCATACTGATCTATGATCTCATCATACGGAACGGGTTCATCAAGAACAAGTGAGCCCGCGCTCAGAAGGGACTGGTCATAGTATGAAAGCCAGAAATAGCCTGTATGCACACCTGCTTCATTTACTATTCCCCAGTCTGCCATGCCCATGTCAGGGAATGAGCATTCTCCCGATCCCCAGCTGTTCTTTACGAGCCAGGCACCGTCATAAGGAGGGGTTCTGTCAAATGTTAATATCTCACCATCGCGTCCTATCGCCTGCATTGTACCCGTCAGGAAATTATCCCTGGAATAGTTGTCATCCCAGCCCACGATCGTGACCATGTGGGATGTGCCCACAGGCATGCAGGTATAATGCGCCCATTCCGGGCTTATGTACTCAGTTTCACTCTCCTGTCCGGGAAGCGAGGTGTCAGCCATGAACGAGGCCATGACCGCGCGATTGTTGAGCAGTTCCTGTTTTATCGCAGCAGTTCCGGCCGGATTGTATTCATACATTCCGTTTTCATCTCTTCCTGCAGGTGCCGGGAGGATCCTTGCTTCCCTGAGAAGATATGATCTGGAGAATCTGTATGATTCAGGAATGGACCAGTCATCGTATTCACTGTAACAATAAGGCTGAGTGACTCCGTTGATATATCTGTAGTCGATGATCTCGTCTGCTCCGTGGTATCCCAATATGCGGGCGGCATCTTCATGCTGAGGTCCGATTCCCTGCGCCATCACGCTTGCGGCAATACACACATTTCCGCCTCTGTTCATGAGGGAATATATGCTTATGAAATCCTCAACATACTGGCCCTCTCCATTCTGGCTGCTGGTCGGGTCATCCAGTGCCTTAGCAGAGAAAAACGCCAGCTGCTTTTCAGAAAGATTCAGCGTATTGACATCGTATCCTTCCCCGATGCCCGCGCCCAGAATACTGGATTCCGCCGCAGCAATGGCCGCGAAGCCCCAGCAGGTGCCATAGGGCGCCTGTGACCTGACAGGGGTAACATAATTTGCCCCGCCCACATTTCTCAGATCAAATGTCGCCGGATAGCCTGATGCTTCATCAAGAAGCTCATATTTTGAACCATCATCAGTGAAGTCAAAAGGATCTTCGGAAGGAGTGATCTCTCCTGAAATGTCTTCATACTTAGGCTCCTCTTCAAATTCCTCCTGCGTGATCTCCTCGTCGCCAGCCGGAACAGGAAGATCTTCGGCAGTATCAGCCGCAACGGAAATGTCTTCATTTTCGGAGACTGTTTCATCAGCAGCTTCCTCGATCCCGGTTTCCTGTGGTGCATCTTCATCTGCAAGAGTCCTTACTGCCATATTTGCAGGAAGGAGAGATAAGAGAAGTGCCATTATGGTGATAAGTGTTACAAAGATCTTTTTCATAAGCCATACCTCATAGAACAATTGATATTCAGTACTTTGCCTGAAAATTGACTTACAATATAAAAATACAATATATTGTATCACAAGGCTACTATATATGGTAGACATTTCTATTTCTCACATAAAAAGAGATGACATAAGCAATTCTGCAATATATAATTTCAATAGCGCGATAACAAAATGATGGAAAGAGAGGGATAACGGCAAAATGGATAAAAAAGCAATGTATAAGCTCAGCTACGGACTGTTCGTGCTCACTGCAATTTCAAAAGGACAGGTTAACGGCTGCATCATAAACACGGCGATCCAGGCCGCATCTGATCCGAATCAGATGAGCATATGCGTGAACAAGGCAAATCATACCCATGACATGGTTCTTGAAAGCGGCAGGTTCTGTGTATCTGTGATCAGCCAGGATGCGGATTTTGCCCTGTTTAAGCGTTTCGGATTCCAGTCCGGCAGGGATGCAAACAAGTTTTCAGGTTATAAAGAGTTTGAATTCGGACAGAACGGACTTCCATATATCACAGAAGGAACCAATGCGTATTTTGAAGTGGTAGTTGAAAAAACTGTTGACCTCGGCTCCCACACCATGTTCATTGGTACCATAGCGGACATGGAAGTGCTGAGCGCAGCAGGTTCGGCAACTTACGAATACTATCAGGAGAACATTAAACCGAAGCCGGAAAAGGTTGGTACGACACCGCAGGGTAAGACCATCTGGAGATGCCGCATATGCGGATATGAATATACTGACGGTGATCTTCCAGAGGATTTCATCTGCCCAATCTGTAAACACCCTGCTTCGGATTTCGAAAAAGTAACAATATGATAATGAAAGGAGCATAATAATGAGATTTTTCAAATGTAAAAAATGCGGGAAGATAATCGGAATGGTAAACAATAAGCCCTGTCCGACAATGTGCTGCGGCGAAGCCATGGAGGAGATGATCCCCGGGACCAGCGACGGCGCTGCTGAGAAACATGTTCCATGCGTAACGCTGGAAGGAAATAAAGTGATCGTAAATGTAGGATCAGTTGACCATCCGATGCTCGAGGATCATTTCATCGAGTGGGTAGCTTTAGAGACAGCTAAGGGAGGCCAGAGAAAGCCTCTGAAGCCCGGCGACGCTCCGAGAGTTTCATTTGCCCTGACAGAGGACGATGAATTTGTTGCCGCTTATGCTTACTGCAATCTTCACGGGCTGTGGAAAGCCTGAGGAAATATATTAATTGAACGGAGGACTTTAACAATGGCAAAATATGTATGCGGACCCTGTGGTTATGTATATGATCCTGAAGCAGGTGATCCTGATAACGGCATAGCACCGGGAACAGCTTTTGAAGATCTTCCTGAAGACTGGGTCTGCCCTGTCTGCGGAGTCGGAAAAGACCTTTTCGAAGAAGAATGATGTAACAATGGTTCAACAGGGCCGTTTGCCGCTTATGGCAGACGGCTCTTTTGCAAGAGACATAAGCATAATGAAACTGTTTGATGAGATCCCTCATATTGATGACGGGTATCTGAGCATAAGAAAAATAGAAGAAAAAGACGCCGGTGTGCTGCAGGAAATGTCGGAAAATAAAAATGTCACGGCATTTCTTCCGACATTTCTGTTTGAAAATCAATTCGCGGATAAGCGCGAGGCAGTCCGGAAAATGTACGGGGATATTTTCGTAAAGAAGGAATCCCTGATACTTGGCATTTACCCGAGGAGCGAAGATGAGAAAATGGCCGGCGTCTGTGAGATATACAATTACGATCCTAACTGGAACAAAGCATCGATAGGCGTCCGCCTGAATGAAAGATCCTGGAACCGAGGGATCGCATCCCGTACCATAAAGCTGCTCATTGATTATCTGTTTGAAAGGACTGATGTCAAAAGGATCACAGTCCATGTCATGACGGAAAATGTCTATTCCTGCAAAGCAGCCGAGAAGTGCGGATTCAGGCTCAGAAAGAGCAATGCAGAGGAAGACTGGGGCTTTGAAAGCCCTGTAAGGGTAAACAAATATGTCCTTGAAAAACTCGGGAACATAAAATGCGTGAAGATAGGAAATGGCACAAAGCCGATGGTGATGCTGCCCGGCCTTGCGCTTAAGAGTACACTGGGAGCAGCGGATCTGATCGAAGAGAACTACTCCATGTTTTCCGATTATTCGATATATCTGTTTGACGACAGGGACAATATCGGCAGCGGATACACGATAAGGGAAAGAGCGGGAGATGTAGCCGCCGAAATGAAAACTCTCCATCTGAAACATGCATGTGTCTTTGGTGCCTCAATGGGAGGAATGGTCGGCCAGTATCTTGCCATAGACCATCCCGATCTGGTGGAAAAGCTTGTGATCAGCGCCACATGTCCCTGCATGAACGATCTTTCAAGGAAAGTTGTCACAGAGTGGCGGGACCTTGCGGCTGAGGGAAATGTTCAGGAACTCGTACGAAGGTCGATACGGCAGATATATTCCGGGAAGACGATTGAAAAATGGGGAGCAGCCCTGGAGCAGGGCATAGGCTATGTATCCCCGGAGGAGCTTTCAAAGTATGTCATGCTCTCTGATGCGGTCCTGGGCTTTGACTGCAGGGATGAACTGGGCAGGATACAGTGCAGGACACTTGTCATGGGTTCGGAAGGAGACCGGGTATTGGGACCTGAAGGAGCAAGAGAGATCGCTGCACGGACAGGATGCGAACTGCATGTTTACGGGCCGGAATACGGACACGGTTTTTACGATGAAGCCCCTGATCACAGGCAGCGGATATTGGATTTTTTCGAACGTTCCGAATAATTGTTCATGTAAGTTCACAACAGCAGTTTTATCTGTTAATATAAAAGCAGCGGCATGTCAATCTCTGTAGCTTTATACGAAGGAGAATCGCCATGAAAAAGCCAAGGATCAAAAGAGGAGAGAACCTGGCGGAATATTTCGAGGAAGGCCTTAAGGAAAATGTCCTTATAGGCATGATCCGCCACAAGGAACTTGGAACCATTGTCCTGTGGGTCAGAAATATAGCGGTTGTAATGGCAGTTATCATATTCATACTGTCCCTGTTCCTTCACGAACAAAGCCACATGCTGAAAGGGATAGCCTATTTCCTTGGCGCAGGAGCATACGTTTCAGAGATCCTGGTGTCATCAGACTTCTTCACAAGAAAACTTCATCACAGGGAAATGTTCATGGCTTACTGCTTCGGCCCTCTTTACGTGCTGCTCGGACTCAGCTATCTGCTGGGCCTTTGATCCGGAAGGAGTATTAAAATATGGAAAAAATGGATCTTAATTATCTTAAGCTGCTTTCAAAGCAGTATCCGAACATCGCCGCGACGGCGACTGAGATAGTCAATCTTAAAGCAATACTGAACCTGCCCAAAGGAACCGAGCACTTTATTACCGATGTGCACGGTGAATATGAACAGTTCAGAAATATCATGTGTAACTGTTCCGGTGCCGTGCAGGAGAAAATAGAACAGGAGTTTGGAAATACAGTCGGCCTGCCGGAGAAAAGAACGCTTGCCATGCTCATATACTATCCGGAGGTCAAACTCCCCCAGATGGAAAAAAAGATAAAAGCTGATAACGGCATGCTGGAGGACTGGTACAGGGTCACCATAGCCAGGCTGACGCGCATCTGCAAACGCACATCTTCAAAATATACCAGGTCCAAAGTCAGGAAATCCCTCCCCAAGGACTTCTCATATATCATAGATGAATTGCTGAACGGCCATCCTGAAGTGGAAAATCAGGCTGATTACTATAACGAGATAATCACTGCCGTGATCGAGACCGGCCGGGCAAGTGAGCTTATCACGGATATGTGCCATCTTGTCAGGAGGTTTGCAATAGACCATCTTCATGTGGTCGGTGACATATTTGACAGAGGTCCGTATCCTCATCTGGTAATGGATGACCTCATGGCCCATCACTCGGTTGACATACAATGGGGAAACCATGACATACTATGGATGGGGGCAGCTGCAGGCAGTGAAGTCTGTATCTGCAACACTCTCCGGATATCTGCAAGGTATGCCAACCTTGACATCCTGGAGGAAGCATACGGCATAAACCTTATCCCTCTTGTGAGATTTGCTTTTGAGACATACACGAATCCAACGGATAAGATATTTACGGTAACCGCAAATGAAGAGGGTTATGACAGAAAGTATGCGGATATCGATTCAAAGATGCAGAAAGCCATATCAGTCATACAGTTCAAACTGGAAGGACAAATAGTCGACCGCCATCCGGAGTGGGAGATGGAAGACAGAAAGCTCCTTGACAAGATCGATTTTAAAAAGGGAACAGTGCGGATAGGCAGAACAGACTATCCGATGCTCGACATGGATTTCCCGACCATCGATCCGGCTGATCCGTATGCGCTCAGCGAGGCGGAGCAGGAAGTCATAGATCATCTGAGGGAATCTTTTACCCACAGCGAGAGGCTTCAGAAGCACATCGGATTTCTTTTCAGGAAAGGAAGCCTTTACAAAGTCTATAACGGAAATCTCCTGTATCATGGCTGCGTTCCTCTCAATGAGGACGGAAGCTTCCGCGAGGTCGAGATATACGGACAGAAGTACCGGGGTAAAGCTCTCTATGAGGTCCTTGAGCAGCAGGCAAGGAACGGATATTACTCCGACGACCCTGAAGAAAAGGCCAAAGGGTTGGATATCTTCTGGTATATCTGGCAGGGCAAGAATTCGCCTGTTTACGGCAAGGACAAGATGGCGACCTTCGAGCGTTATTTCATAGAAGACAAAGGTCCGCACAAAGAACCCAAGAATCCGTATTATTCGCTTTATGAAAATGAAGAAGTGATAGATAAGATCCTGGAAGAGTTCGGACTGTCTGCTGATGAAGCACATGTCATAAACGGTCATGTGCCGGTAATAGTCAAAAAAGGGGAATCTCCGGTCAAATGCGGAGGCAAGCTCCTTGTGATAGACGGCGGTTTCTCTAAGGCATACCAGAAACAGACCGGAAATGCGGGATATACACTTATCTATAATTCATACGGACTTATACTTACTGCGCATCCGCCTTTTGAATCAATGGATAAAGCAGTGCTGGACGAGACATGCGTTACCTCAAGCATCGTGATGGAACAGAACATGAGACGGCGTCAGAGAGTTGCCGATACTGACGTCGGAAAAGGACTGCAGAAGGACATTGATGAGCTCGAACAGCTCCTGCACGCATACCGGAAAGGCCTTATTGTTGAAAAATGAGATTAAGATGAGCGGAGCCGTGCAGGTTAAAGCGCGGCTCTGTTTTTTATGCTATAATGCCTTAAATAAATGATCATTTGGAGGGTCTATGTTTTCTTACCTTAATGAACCGCTTCCCAACCCGGATAAAGCCCTTGAGCGCATAGGCTGCAAGGGACTTGAGATCAGACATGACCTTGAAACCCTGGACAGGATCATATCCGGATTCCACGCACATGTTCCATTTGAAAATCTTTCGGTCAGTCTCCTGGGCGAGATCCCGTCTCTTGCGTCAAAAGATCTGTATGAAAAGATCGTTGAAAAAAGGAGAGGAGGATACTGTTTTGAATTGAACGGCTTAATGTGGCTTCTACTCAGAGAACTGGGGTTTGAAGTATATTCCGTAGCAGGTTATGTTATGGAGTATCTTCCGTTTATGGGTCCCCTGAGCCACAGGGCGAATGTAGTCATCTTAGACGGAAAAAAGTATCTTGCCGATGTGGGATTCGGAGGAGGAAATGTGGCGGATCTTGCCGTTCCCATGGACGGAACTGTCAGGGAAGGCTTCTTCGTTTCACATGACGAACAGAAATGCGAATATACGCTTTGCCGGGAAGTCGACCCGGAAGAGGAGATCTCCAGAGGACACGGAGATTTCCTTCTTGAAAAGGAGACCGGTGGGCGGAAGTCATACTATGTAAAGATAATTATGTTCCGTGATGTCAGGGCATATCCGCAGGATTTTTATCTCCCCAACATAGCTGTATTCTACACGAGGGACAATCCCATTATCAAAAATGTGATCGTAAACCTGAGAAATGAAAAAGGAGAGGTATTTACCATATTTAATGATGAATTCAAGGGAAAGACCTCGGCCGGACCGTTCTCGGAAAAGATAGACAATGAAGAGGAACTGAAGACCATACTCAGGGAACGTTTTGGAATGATGATTTAACGGGAGACAATAATGGCCGGATTTAAATATCTGCTTTGGGACATAGACGGGACGGTGCTTGATTTTCTCGCTGCAGAGAAAGCGGCGATAAAAGCATTGTTCCTGAAATACGGTTACGGCATATGCACGGATGAAATGGTGGAGAGGTATTCTGCCATCAATGTTAAATACTGGCGCGAACTTGAAAAAGGCAAAATGACTAAAGCAGAGATACTGACAGGAAGGTTTCGCGAGTTTTTTGCGCTTGAAGGCATTGAGGCGGATGTAGAAAATTTTAACCAGGATTACCAGCTGGCTCTCGGGGACACCATAGTATTCATGGACGGAGCGCTGGACATGCTGAAAAAAGAAAAGGGAAAGTACGTCCTTATCGCAATAACAAACGGAACTAAAAGGGCACAGAGCAAAAAACTGAAGGTATCGGGGCTTGATCAGATATTTGACTACATATTCATATCGGAAGATGTCGGCGAAGAAAAACCGTCACCGGGCTATTTTGAAAAGGTCATAGCTGCGGCAGGGATCACAGACAGGTCTAAAGCGCTTGTCATAGGAGATTCCCTTACAAGCGACATAACCGGCGGAATTCGTTCCGGACTTGTCACATGCTGGTTCAATCCGAAAGGTCTTCCTAACGGAAAAGGCATAACACCCGACATTGAAATACGGGATCTGCGTGAACTGGAAGGGATCCTGGAACAGAACTGAAAATGCAGACATTCACGAGAAAAAAGAGATATAAGGCAAAAGAACCGGAAGAAACTCTGGATATCATAAAGAGTATAATATCCGGATGCGGAATGGAAGTTGCAGAGGAAAGCAGGTACATGGACGTTCCGGATGTGGCGTCATGCCGCATATGGATATCAGGCGGGGATCTTTCCTATGGAGATTTCGGAACAAACGGGAAAGGCCTGACAAAAGAATATTCGCTTGCCAGCGCATACGCAGAGTTCATGGAACGGCTCCAGAACATGATCCTGTTTGGGGATTATGTAGAGGATGCGTACCGCAAGGGCATGGTCAGATACATGACTGCGCCGGATGAGATCATGATGAGCGCCGCGGAGTGCTATGACAGGGCAGGGGATGTCCTGGGAAAACTGCTGAGGCTTGACGGGACAGATACATTTCCCGATGCGGAAAAAATGGCGGCTGTCCCTTATCATGATATCTTTAATGACCGTAATGTTTTACTCCCCCATAAGACGCTGCGCATGTGCATAGGGTCAAATGGCATGTGCGCTGGGAATACCTGCATGGAGGCTGTCACGCAGGGCATCTCTGAGATATATGAAAGGGCTGCAGTGCGTGAAGCATATGAAAAGGACCCTGCCATCAGGCAGCTGCATATTGAAAGTTTTAAGGGCAATGCCATTTATGACAGGCTTGAGCGTCTTAAAGCAAACGGATACGGAGTAAAGATCCTGGATCTTTCCATGGGGAAAGACTATCCGGTTGTCGGGCTGCTTATCGAAAAAGACGGAGCAAAGGCTTTCAGGGCAGGCGCGGATCCATGTCCCGTCACAGCTCTTGAGAGATGCCTCACTGAGGTATATCAGGGAGATGAAGGATCAGTACGCGGGTTCTTCAAAAAGGAATGCTGCCCTCCGTTTCCGCAGACCGCAGATGAAGGCATGCGCCGCCTGATCAATGAGGAAGAGATAGCCTACCATGTCGACGGTTCGGGCATGGCTGCACACTGTATTTTCTATCCCAGTGAGGAATTCAATGAAGGCTTCCGGGGAACTGAAGGCGAGAGTGAAGAAAATGACCATGAATACATGATAAGCCTCACAAAGAAACTGGGCCTGGGGCTCCTCATCCGTGACTGGTCATTCCTGGGATTTCCTGCATTTCAATGCATTATCCCGGAATTGTCAAATTACGATCTCATATATGAGGATGGAGCGGAGATATACAATTGGAGTTTTGAAAAAACAGTATTCCGAAACGACCGATTTACAAAAGAGATAGCCCGGATAGCGGGGCGTCTGTTTGAAATATACGAAAAAAGCATGGGAAAATGAAAACGGAAAGACTGAAGTACATGGACATAGCGCGGGGGATCGGGATGATATGCATCATCCTCGGGCACCTTGGGAACAACGGGATCAACCGCGTTGTTTATACTTTCCATGTTCCGCTGTTCTTTATCCTGGCAGGCTACTTCATAAGTGAAAAAAAGAGCATGGGGGAGTTTGTGAAAAGCAGGGCAAGGGTGCTGCTCGTTCCCTATGCCGCAACCAGCGTTGTTATGATCCTTCTGGGAATTGCAGCAGGGATCGTCCTCTATGGTCCCATAGGGGCATGGCAGGGGGTCAACTGGATATGGGCATGTTTTTACGGGTCAGGCAATTCATTTGACCTGCTGTTCCACATAAAAGAGGTTGGCGCCATCTGGTTCCTTCTGGCTCTGTTCTGGGGAAGCATCCTCTTCAGATCATCGCTCAAAATGAATAAATGGGTAAGGGCTGCATTTGTCATCGCGTTATTTGCTGCCGCATATTTCACCAGAAAGATCTTCTGGTTCCCGTTCAGTCTGCAGCCTGGCATGTGCTCCGTGCTTTTCATCTACGTAGGATGGATAGTCAAAACATATAAAGCAAGGCTTATGGCAGTACCTAAGGCGGTTAAGATAGCCTGCTTAGTGTTGGCAGCAGCTCTGTGGGGAGTGTTCATTGCGACTTATGAGACATTCTGGGTGGTCAGATGTGATTTCGGCCGCGGCATACCTGATATCATCATGTGCCTGAATGCCTGCCTTGTTGTCGTTTTCATGTCATGGCTCCTGGAAAAGGCGCCTTTTATCGGAACATCTTTTTCAAGGATAGGAAGATACAGCCTCCTGATCCTCTGCATACATAACATAGAACTTAACTTTTTCCCGTGGACGCAGATCATGAATTCCCTGATAGGACAGGGAATGCCTTCTGCTCTGGCGCTTCCGCTTATAATAACCGGAAAACTGGCCGGATGCTTCCTTGCAGCATGGCTGCTCCTTAAAGCCGGGCCGGTAAGAAAACTTTTCCGTTACGAATTATGATAGAGAGTATGAAAATGAAGAAAAAAGTTTCCCATATGTCAATTCCCTGGCATGAATACATTAAGGACGATAAAGATATCCCTGCAACAGAAGCTTCTTTATCAGAAAAAGCATCTCTGATCGGGCGTATAGGAACGATCATGCTGTCCTGCGGAACACCTGCCTGGCGGGTAAGAAATTCCATGACCACGGCTGCAATGTCGCTCAAAGTCACATGCAATGCGGAAGTAGGCCTTAATTCCATAAACTATACATGCGTTGACAGTCATGAGAGCTTTTCCCAGTTTGTTTCGATCGCGGGCATCTCTGTAAATACATATAAGCTCGCAGGACTGGAGAGACTTGTCGGGGATTTTAAGGAAAAATGTGAACACGTCTCTGTCAGCGGCATGCACAGCCTGCTTGATGACATACAGAAGACGCCGGAGACTCATTCAACCGCAATGCTTTCACTTGCGGCTGCGGCAGCGTGTGCATCTTTTGCTTTCCTGCTGGGGGCAGGGCTCGAAGAGATCATATGCGTATTCCTCGGAGCCGGAGCAGGGCAGCTGGTCAGAAAGCTGCTCCTCAAAAGAAACCTTTCGGTAATGATCAGCGTGGCAGTCGGAGCGGCAGCAGCATGTACTGTATATGCTCTCGCAATGCTGCTTGCAGAGAATATAACAGGTATTCCGGCAGATGACGGCGCCGGATTCATATGTTCGGTACTGTTCCTGGTCCCGGGATTTCCGTTCATCACCAGTGTGCTGGATCTGGCAAAACTGGACATCAGGTCAGGAGTGGAAAGGCTTGTATATTCATCGATAGTCATGCTCTTCGCCACAGTATTTGCATGGGCGGCAGCGCTTGTTTTCGGATTTGAAGCAGAAAGCCTGGCAGGCCTCAGCCTTTCGCCCGTATTGCTGCTGATACTCAGGATCCTGGCAAGCTTTATCGGCATTTACGGCTTCTCACTCATGTTCAACAGTACGCACCTGATGGCGCTCACAGCTGCCATTGTGGGCACTATCCCCAATGTGCTGCGCATCATTCTGGTAAGGGAAGCGGGACTCCACGGAGCGATCGCGGCGTTCATAGGAGCTTTTCTGGTCGGCATCATTGCAGTCGCCGCAGTAAAGATCACATCGTTTCCCAGAGTGGCGATCACGATACCCGCCGTCATTGTAGGCGTACCCGGCTTTTACATGTACCAGTCCATTTACTATTTCGGGACAGGTACGGCAGTTGAAGGGCTAAGCGCAATGATACAGGCGATGGGCATAATACTGGGACTTGCCCTGGGCATTCTTTTCTCGAGGTTCATAGCGGATCCGCAGTTCAGGCATCGTGACTGATATTCAGAAAGCGTGGGTATTATTCAATCGAAAACGTTTTCTGAAACATCGTTTGCATAGATATTAACAAATTATTAATTGTGGAGATTCTGTGTTTTTTTTATTGAAATTTGGATTTCCCGGTATTATATTAACACTGACAGTTTATGAAAAAAATGTGAAGACAGGATTGGACATGACTTCAAAAGAAGCACTCGATAAACTATTAAGGTCTTATCTGCGGTATTATGATGTTAATAAAGAAAAGCCAATCGAACCTTTCACATCATTCGCATTGTTCGAGTCACGTGAGCAGGGATATTTCCTGTTAAAGAAAGCTAAGATCTCAGATTCGGAGACAAGGGAATTCGTATACTTCTATGACGCTGAACACATAGATCTGGAAACTGTCCTCAGGCTGGAAGCACTTGCCTGGGAAGACGGTATGAAAAGGGTCGTACCGCATCCGTCACACAGAAACTCGGATGTGATAGTCGCTTTTATAGGTGAAAAGATTGACCCGGATGCTATGGCTGCCATAAAAAAGCTCCGCCATTACAAGAGTTACAAGTTTACTTTGCAGGGTTGGAGCAACTTTAGTGCGATTGCTTTAGATCTTTCTTCAGGGGAGCTCTCATACAACCGTTTCGGGGCCCGCCTGAAGAAAGTATTTAAAAGTATAATCAAGTAAGGAGGAATTTCTCATGTTACCTATTATCATCATTGTAGCTGCGATCGTTATTCTGATCATTGGTTACGTGACCTACGGTTCGTGGCTCTGCAAGAAATGGGGCATCGATCCCAGCAAAAAGACTCCTGCTGTTGAGATGGAGGATGGTGTTGACTACGTACCCGCTAAGCCGGTAGTACTTCTCGGACATCACTTCTCATCCATCGCCGGTGCCGGCCCTATCAACGGCCCTATCCAAGCAGCAGTTTTCGGTTGGGTTCCTGTCTTCCTGTGGTGCGTACTCGGTGGTATCTTCTTCGGTGGTGTTCACGACTTCGGTGCTCTGTTCGCATCAGTCCGTCATGGCGGAAGATCTATCGGTGAGGTTATCGGTGATTCAATGGGAAGCAAGGCTAAGAAGCTCTTCACTATCTTCGCTCTGCTTGTTCTGATCCTGGTACTTGCATCATTCGTTAACGTCGTTGCCGGAACATTCGCAACACCTGCAGATGCTCTTGCTAACTCAGGCGTTTTCACAACCGGATCTAACGTACTCGGAGTTCAGTCTACAGCAATGATCTCACTCCTGTTCATTGTCCTGGCCATTATCTATGGTCTGCTGACAAACAAGGCAGGACTTAAGACCGTTCCTGCAACTATCATCGGTATCATCCTGATCGCCGGCATCACTGTTCTCGGACTTAATGTTGGTCTTGCAGCAAGCCGTACTTTCTGGATCATCTTCATCGGTGTTTACATCACAGTTGCGTCACTGATCCCTGTATGGATCCTGCTTCAGCCTCGTGACTACCTGTCAAGCTACCTGCTGTACTTCATGATGGCTCTTGCTATCGTTGGTATCTTTGTAGCTGCATTCAACGGCCAGGCTGCAGAGTTCTCCAATGTTCCTGCATTCGCAGGCTGGAAACTTGCAAATGGAAACACACTGTTCCCTGCACTGTTCATCACAGTAGCATGCGGCGCCTGCTCAGGTTTCCACAGCCTTGTTTCTTCAGGAACAACATCCAAGCAGCTCGATAACGAGAAAAATGCCAAGCCTATCGGCTACGGCTCAATGCTCATCGAGTCAGCACTTGGTGTTATCTCCCTGATCGCTGTTGGTATGGTATTTACAAAATACACAGGCGGCGAGTTCGGTTCACCTTCAGCAGCATTTGCAGCTGGTATCGCAACAATGTTCACAGGCAATACTGCAGCAGCAGGATACAAGACAATCTACGCTCTGCTGACACTTGCAGTTTCAGTATTTGCTCTTACATCACTTGATACAGCTACACGTCTTTCACGTTTCATGTTCTCCGAGCTCTTCCTTAAAGAAGGCGAGAAAGACTGGCATGATGCTACAGGAGCACGCAAGGTTCTCTGCCATCCGCTGTTCGGTACTCTGTTCATGGTTATCATAGGCTGCGTACTCGGCGGACTTTCACTCAGCCAGATCTGGGGTCTGTTCGGAGCTGCTAACCAGCTTCTTGCAGGTATCGCTCTCATGGCTGTTGCTACATGGCTCGGAAATATCGGAAAGAGCAGAAAGATGTTCATATTCCCGATGATCTTCATGCTCTGCGCTACACTTGTAAGCCTTATCATGACTATCATCAACAAGATCAAAGGCTTCGGCGCAGAAGGCGGAATGGCATGGGGCAACTGGTTCCAGCTCATCCTCGCCATCGCAATGGTGATCCTGGCTATCATCCTTGTTATCCAGGGAATCCAGACATTCTCAAAGCAGGGAAAGAAAGCTAACGCATAATTAATTGCAAAAACCGACATTTATAAACTGCTGCACCTTAAGGGTGCAGCAGTTTTTTGTACAGATGTTATTTGCGGGGGGAATATTATCCGTTTCAAATATGTCAATATAGATTCGGATTATTGACCGGCATATATCATTAATTAATTGAACCGAAATAGCTCGCTTTCTGAATTTCAGATTACATATGATCAGATATTGATCTGAAATGCCCAGAATATTTGAAATCAGATGAATTATTGCAAATGTGAATAAAACAGATAGTCCGATCTGTCTGTTACTAAAATTGTCGGATAACCTTTATTGGAACATCTTGATTTCCATCAAGTAATTCTATAATATACAGGTACAGTTTGATCTGAACTGTTTCTTTATCATTATCATTCCGGATTCTCCGGGCGAAAGGTGTCCAAATGAAAGATTCTATCGATGTTTCAGTCAATCCTTTTCTTGCGGAACGAATAGCTTATCTTGAACAGAATATTTCTGATATGAGACAATTCCTGAAATCAGCGCCAGCAGGAAATCTAGTGTGCCGGGCAGCTAAAAATGACACTTTCAGATATTACAGAAATATAAATGAAAAACAGACATATATTTCAATGTCTGAAAATGAAGATGCAAAACTTTTGGCATTTAAGAAAATGTATGGGAAAGCATTGGTTTCTGCTGAAAAGGAATTAAAAGTCCTGTTGAAACTTTCAGACCAATATGGACTGTTTGAAAGAGATATTGCAGACTTTTTTATAAATAATCCAGGATGCGATAAACTGATAAATGATAATCGGCATCAGGAAAACACAGAACTTGCTGAAAAGGTCCGGATCTGGCAAAGTGAAGCATACAGGAAGAATCCATTATATCCGGAGTATCTTATGCATGACACTTTGAAAGGGGAGAAAGTCCGTTCTAAATCAGAGGCATCGATCGCAGATGTACTATATTTATGTAGAATCCCATATCGTTATGAATGCGAACTAATAATTGGGAACGAGATATTCTATCCGGATTTTATGATCATGGATCCGGAAACAGGCATTATATTTATCTGGGAACATTTCGGGCTTATAGAAATGGAAAGATATCTTAACCGCACCGCAAATAAGATGAAAACATACACCGGCGCAGGCTTCTTTCCGAATAAGAATTTTATAATAACAAGTGAAGATTCAGATCATCCGTTCACGGGCTCTCAGGCTGCAGAGATAGTGTCAAAGTATTTCCACAGAACGATCATTTAGTATGACTATAGTTTAGAGTTATGATAGTCCGATTGATCTGATGTAATCAATTTCAGACTACCGGACACTATTGAATGTTGTAATATTTATCCGAATTATCTCAGAAAGTCGCCAATCGGATTATTATTAACTACAAACTGGTCCGATTAACGGGGCAGATAAACAATCAGATGATATGTGGGCGGGTTTGCTGATGCATCTAATCCGATTTAATGATAATAAAGCAAAATCGGAGCATGCGGAAAGAGGTAAACCCTGTAGCAGCACGGTCATGGCGGAACCGTAATTGCGCAGACGAAATGTTAATGTTATCATAGTCAGGTATTATATACTCGGAAGGTGAAAAGTGGGAAAAAAGATCAGACACGTTGCAAATGTCAGGGACATCGGAGGTCTGCCCGGAGCTGACGGCAGGACGGTAGTGACCGGAAGATTATACAGGGGCGGACATCTTCGCGACATTGATGAGAATGATGCACGGATTTTAAGAGACGAGATGGGTGTAACGCTCATCATAGATCTGAGAAGCCCTTCAGAACTTGAGGAAAAACCTGATGCGGTCCCGGAAGGAATAGAGTATATTTATCTTCCAAGCCTGACAAATGAGCAGAATCCTTCGATCAACAGGAAGACCAGAAGATCTGAACAAGTCGGAGGCCAAGCG
>JAZOAJ010000273.1:0-3852 GCA_045595385.1 Lachnospiraceae bacterium
ACAGACAGAGATGACAGACCTGAGCACAGGCTCGCGGACCACTGCACAGACTGCCAGTACATCTTTGACACACTGTATAAAAAGGACGTGCCCTGGACTGACACAGACCGAGAGATAGCCGAACTGATGGGGGCATATGTATCGAACTTCGCAAAGTGCGGTGATGTCAATGGAGAAGGCCTGCCACGCATAGAAGAGACAGGCAGCGGCTTAGCGTATGCAAAGATGGCGGATACAGTGGAGATGCACACCGGGCTTGAGTCCCCTCTTGAGGAACTGGCCTGCGAATACGTCAAAAAAGAGTACGGTATCAATGAGGAAGAGATAGGCTGAAGGAGAGAATGATGAGCAGATATTATTTTTATGTCGGAAGCTGGCAGTCACCAAGGAACCCGGACGCGGTCAGAGGGATCACAATAGGCACATATGAGAATGGTAAACTGACCCCGATCAAGCATGTGCATGAAGATGTAAATGTTTCCATGCTGACATATGATGAAAAAAGACAGGTCCTTTATACCAGCAATGAGCTGCCTCTTACAGAAAAAGGTCCCGGCGGCAGGGCCCTGGCCTATAAAGTAGACCTGAAAAGCGGAGAACTCGAGGAGATCAGCAATATTTCCTCATATGGAAAGATGCCGGACTTTGTTGCATATGATCCGCTTGGCAGTTTTCTCGTCCTTACACACCATTCCATGGGAAATGTCATCCTTAAGACTGAACAGGATGAGAACGGAGAGTTCCGCCTGATAGAAGAATATGATGAGACAGCTGCGGTTCTTTATGAACTGGGCGGGGACGGCGCGATCATCCGCGCCTGCGACATCGTAAAGCACACCGGGCATGGAGGGACTCCTGAACAGACCAATCCCCACATGCACAGCGCACGGTTCACACCTGACGGCAGATATGTATTTATCTCCGACAAGGGAAATGACGGATACTATTCATACAGGCTTGACCGTGAGAATAAAAAACTTGTTCTTGCGGACAGGCTTGCCTCAGTTCCCGGAGCAGCACCCAGATACAGCGCGCTGCATCCATCCCTGCCCATAATTTATTTCAACAATGAATCAGCAAGGCTGCTGACAGTGTTAAAGTACAATGAAGAGGGGAGACTTGAAAAGATCGGTGACTGGTCAACCGTTACGGAGGAAGTTAAAGACGACCATGATCCAATGCAGTCCGATCTGAAGATCTCAGATAACGGAAGATTTATTTATAATATCGTCCGGGAAGACAACCTGATCTCGGTATTTGAGACAGATCCTGAAACCGGTGAGCCGAAACTCATACAGGTGACTGAAGCCGCCGGTACCGGAAGGGAAAGAGATCTGTGCTTTTCCCCTGATGGAAAGTACCTGTTCCTGAGTGCGATGGCAGACGGAAATGTATATCGTTATACAATTGGCGAGGACGGGAAACTGTCAGATAAAGAGCTCGCCCTTAGAGACATAGCTCCCGGAGCGATGATCTTCATAAAAGCGGATTAAATCTTGAATAACGGGTCCATCCTGAGCCTGGGCAGCAGTCTGAAGGTAAGGTTCACGAACCTGCCTGTAAGGAGAACAGAAGCAACCGAATTGATGCCCACGCTCAGGGCGAACCGGTCTCTTGCAAAAAGATAAGTAAAGAGATTTATTATCAAAGCCAGAACAACATAGATCAGGTCCGTGACCATTTTTACATTGCCAAGCTTCTTATTATACAGCCTGCTTATCAGGTTGTTCATTTCATCCGGCGCGGGCAGTATCATGTCGCATCCGCTGATAAGGGCGACTCCAAAGCCCTGGATCATTATCCCTAAGATCAGCGAGACTATCTTCTGCCATAGCACAAGCGCCGGGTTCCACAGCAGCATGAACAGATCGACAAGATAGCCGAAAGGAATGCCTACTCCCAGACAGAGCAGGCTTTTTAACGTTACTTTTTTCTGCAGGATGATCTGTATCACCACGCAGACTGCGTGCATGATAATCGTAAGATTGCCGATGGTCAGGGGAAGGATGTTGGCAAGCGCATCCGGTACGGCGGTGATTGGTGAGATTCCCCAGTACGTGCGCTTAAGCAGCACAACACCCACAGCCATGCAGATAAGCCCGGCCAGATATTGCAGGATTCGCCTTGGGATACGCTTTTCTTTCATGAAATACTCACTTGGACGGTTCGGCAGATGTTGCAACAGCAGTCTCGCTGTTGAGGCTGTACTGCGCATTTGAACTGCATGAAACAACCCATACTATGATGCCCGCGATTATAAGAGTTATGCCGACTATCAAAAGCCCGATGCGTCTGTATTTGTTGTCGGGCGTCATGGGAGTGCGTATGTTGGATATGTTCTTCATGCTTTCACTGTTTGTGAATTTATTTCTTAGATCAGCCATTTGTGCCTCCGTAGTAAAAGCGCAGAGCAGTTTTATATATCGTTAAGATCCAGACGCATGAGCTCGTTGACGAACAGATGCTTTGAGGATACTTTTTCGTTGTTCAGCCAGGCAGCGCAGACATTCAGGTTATGTTCCAGCTTGATCGTTTTATAGATGGGGAAGCGGGCTGCACTGGTCCAGTTGCATGTGATCTGGGAACCTCTACCGCTCTGAAGACGCATGAGGATCGAGGCTGAGTTGGGAGCGTATTCTATCTTGGGCTCAAAACCTGCGCTGCGGCACAGGAGAAGTGCAAGCTGTTCAAGCGGATTCGTCTTTGGCGAGTTGGGGGCTATCACATAGAAAGGTTCATCTTTTAAGTCGCTGAGTTTAAAGTCTTCTTTATTGGCAAGAGGATGCGATGAAGATAATAGGATCACCGCCGGGGCAGAAGCTATTACCTTGCTGACAAATGAACTTTGCCTGGGTACTGCTATCGCCAGCGTGATGGCAATGTCGATCTTATTGTCGACAAGAGCGTCCAATACAGACAGATGGTTATAACCTTCAAGTGAAAGATTTGCATTAGGATATTTTTCGGAAAAGATCTTTTGGATCTGAGGATAAAACTGGGAAAGGTCCCATCCGTCAAGACAGCCAAGACGGATGTCTTCTGCCTGACGGCTTGTCATCTGTGCTACCCGTTCCATCAGGTCGCTGAACATGCTCTCTGCTTTGGAGAAAAAATCATAGAACTGCTCCCCGACAGCAGTAAGCTTCGCAATGCCGTTTGTACGGTCTATAAGGATATATCCGAGATCTTTTTCAAGTAATGCTATGTTTTTGCTCACCGCGGACTGCGATATGAACATTTTTTCTGCTGCTTTTGAAAAACTCTGATATCTGACTACATTAAGAAAACACTTTATCTGTGCGTTTGTCATTCTTTCTGCCTCATTCGATAATTCCCCGCAGAGCATTATACCAAAATAAGGGGTATGAGTAAATGGTTATATTCGAATTACTTTATTTATATTGGATAAATATTAAAACGGGTTTTACAATTTTATTGTAAAAACCATCTATAAAAGGGGAGGTAAAGAGATATGGCAATCAGTCCAATGGCGTTAGCGCTTATCGGTATCGGCGTGCTGCTGGTCCTTCTGGCATTAGGCATGAATATCGGTATAAGCATGTTCGCTGTAGGCTTCTTTGGATGTTTTGTTGCCTATTCGTTAAACGGACTTAACAGTTCGCAGGCATTGAACGCCGCGTTCATTGTTTTTAAGAAGATCCCGTTTTCACAGGCCACGAACTATTCATTTGTCGTCATACCATTGTTCATACTGATGGGGCAGCTATGTTACTATTCGGGAATGTCCAGCGGCCTTTATGATATGGCGCACAAGCTTCTTGGTTCATTAAGAGGCGGTCTGGCAATGGCGTCAGTTGCGGCATGCGCACTGTTCGGAGCCATCTGCGGATC
>JAZOAJ010000274.1:0-21341 GCA_045595385.1 Lachnospiraceae bacterium
GCAAATTTTTCTTTATCGGTCTTCTGTCCCTTTACAAGAGGGATGGCAAGATATTTTCTGCAGAACTCGTAGTAGACGTTCAGCATCTGTATGGTCCTCTCCTGAGCCTCCTCGGCAGTAGCGTGGGCTGTATGCCCTTCCTGCCACAGGAATTCAGAGGAACGGAGGAACGGACGGGTGGTCTTTTCCCAGCGCACTACTGAGCACCACTGGTTGTAGACCTTGGGCAGATCCCTGTATGACTGAACTATGTTTGAATAGAGGTCGCAGAACAGAGTCTCGGATGTAGGACGGACGACGAGCCTCTCTTCAAGCTTTTCAAGGCCGCCCTGTGTTACCCATGCGCACTCGGGAGCAAATCCTTCAACATGATCTTTCTCTTTATCCAGCAGACTTTCCGGAATGAACAGCGGCATGTAGACATTTTCAACGCCGGTTGCCTTGAACATGGCGTCAAGATTCTTCTGGATATTCTCCCAGATCGCGTATCCCGCGGGAAGTATCATCATGCAGCCCTTGATGCTCGAGTATCTCATCAATTCGGCTTTTTTAACTACGTCTGTATACCACTGGGCGAAGTCTTCACTCATCGGAGTGATATCTTCTACAAATTTCTTTTCTTTTGCCATTTTATCCTCTAGTCCTGAATATATTTCTTAAGCTGTTCGGCAAGGTCCAGTCTCTCCCATGTAAGGTCAAGGCTCTCCCTTCCGAAATGTCCGTAAGCGGCAACCTGCCTGAATCCGGGTTTCCTGAGATCCAGCTTCTTTATTATCGCGCTTGGTCTCAGATCGACGTTTTCGCGCACTATCTTTGTCAGTTCACTGTCGTGAAGTTTTCCTGTGCCGAATGTATCGATCATGACTGATGTGGGCTCGGCAACTCCGATCGCGTACGAGATCTGTATCTCGCATTTTTCAGCCAGTCCTGCGGCAACGATGTTCTTTGCCACATATCTTGCAGCATATGCAGCGCTCCTGTCGACCTTAGTGCAGTCCTTTCCGGAAAATGCCCCGCCGCCGTGGCGTCCCATTCCGCCGTAGGTATCAACGATGATCTTGCGGCCTGTAAGTCCGGTGTCGCCGTGAGGTCCGCCGATGATGAACCTGCCTGTCGGATTGATGTAGAACCTTGTGTGCTCATCCACCATGTCCGCGGGAAGGACTTTGGAGAACAAATGCTCATGAAGATCCGCTTCGATCTGCTCATGTGTCACTTCGGGCGTATGCTGAGTGGAACATACAACGGCATCTATCCTTGCCGGCTTTCCGTTCTCGTCATACTCAACCGTGACCTGTGTCTTGCCGTCAGGCCTGAGATACGGAAGGGTCCCGTTCTTCCTGAGGTCCGAAAGCCTCTTGGCAAGCCTGTGTGCCAGGCTTATTGGAAGGGGCATGAGTTCGGGAGTTTCATTTGATGCGTATCCGAACATCATTCCCTGGTCTCCGGCTCCGTTTGAATCGTCGTCAGCAGCCCTGTCAACTCCGAGCGCAATGTCGGATGACTGGGTGTTCATGAGCACCTTCACCTCGCATGTATCACAGTCGAAACCAAGGGCCCTGTCTGTATATCCTATCTCCCTGATCGCTTTCCTTGCGATCGCCTCGTAGTCGATTGTTGCTGTGGTGGTAACCTCGCCCATGATCAGGACGAAATCTGTTGCTGAAATTGTCTCACATGCTACCCTTGCATTCGGGTCTTTTTCAAGTATTGCGTCCAGTATGCTGTCTGAAATGATGTCACATATCTTGTCCGGATGTCCTTCCGTGACAGATTCTGATGTAAAAAGTCTTCTTTCCATTTAATTTACTACACTATCCTACTCTTGAAATGCTGCCGTTCTCATCAACATTTACTTTTCTGATGTCGGCGCCTAATTTTTTAAGTTTGCCTGAGAAATTCTCATATCCGCGCTTAATGTACTGCAGTCCGTCCACCTGTGAGACTCCGTCCGCCGAAAGCGCTGCCAGCACGAGTGCCGCTCCCGCCCTCAGGTCCGGCGCGCTGACCTTTGCGCCTTTTAGTTTCTCTACTCCTGTTATGATCGCGGTGTTTGACTCGACTTTTATCTTCGCGCCCATTCTCACAAGTTCCGAAACATACTTGAACCTGTTCTCAAAAATGTTCTCGGTTATGGTACTGGTCCCGTCTGCAAGCGCAAGCGCGACTCCTATCTGCGGCTGCATGTCTGTCGGAAATCCCGGGTAAGGCATGGTCTTGACTCTTGTCGACTTAAGCCTCTTATCTGCTATGACCCTTACAGCCTCGTCATACTCTTCAACCCTGCATCCGATGTCCTTAAGCTTGGAAGTGATACTCTCAAGATGTTTGGGGATGACATTGTTGACTGTCACATCGCCGCCGGTGACTGCCGCAGCAAACATGAACGTTCCTGCCTCGATCTGGTCAGGGATGACTGTGTACTCTGTGCCGTGGAGCCTGCTGACTCCTTTGATCCTTATGACATCGGTACCTGCGCCCCTTATCCTTGCTCCCATACTGTTGAGCATGCTGGCAAGGTCGACCACATGCGGCTCCTTGGCCGGGTTTTCGATTATCGTATTGCCTTCAGCGAGAACTGCTGCAAGAAGAACGTTTATCGTTGCGCCGACTGAGACAACGTCGAAATATATATGATTTCCGATGAGCTCCTGCGCTTTGGCCTTGACCTGTCCGCCGTCAAGATCGACATTGGCGCCAAGGGCCTCAAAGCCCTTGATATGCTGGTCGATAGGCCGTGCGCCGATCACGCATCCGCCCGGCATTGCAACTTCTGCTTCATTATATCTTCCGAGAAGACTTCCGAGCAGATAGTATGATGCACGGATCTTGCGGATATAATCATCATCTATCGCATGCGAAGAGACGGTCGCTCCGATTATCTTAACCTTATGTCTGTTAATGCGCTGCACCGTTGCTCCGATGTGAGCAATGGCATCAAGCATAACATTTATGTCGCTGACATCCGGCAGATTGTCTATGATGACCGGTTCGTCAGTAAGTATAGCGGCGGGGATAAGAGCCAGAGCCGCGTTCTTGGCTCCATAGATGTCAACCTCACCTATGAGCGGGTTCCCTCCCCGTACTATGTATTGTTCCATATCAGACCCCGTAATTTTTGCGCGTGCCAACATCTGTGTTGCTGGACACAGTTTTGGAGATTATAGCACAAAAAAACAGAGAGAGCAATATGCTCTCCCTGTTCATGATCAATTGTATAAGATCGGCATTATTCCACGTCAGATGTGCAGTGTGAGCACTTGGTAGCGTCGATCGGGATCTCGCTCTTGCAGTAAGGGCAGATCTTTGTGGTGGGGGCTGCTGCAGCTTCCTCTGCTTCTTTCTTCTTCTTTGCTTCTGCTGCCGCCCTCATCTTGTTCACGCCCTTTACGAACAGGAACAGGATGAATGCCACGATGATGAAATTGACGATCGCCATGATAAGGTTTCCGTATGTGAAATCTGATCCGTTGATCGTAACCTTAAGTGATGAGAAATCCTGCTGGAAAATGATACCGATGAGCGGTGAAATGAGGTCTGCAACAACAGAATCAATGATCGCCTTGAAAGCAGCACCGATAACAACGCCGACAGCCATGTCAACAACATTTCCGCGGTTCATGAACTCTTTAAACTCTTTGACTAATCCCATTTTTCATCCTCCTATTATTACTGCTGGCAAAGTCTCATTCCTCTACGATGCTGACCCTGCTGCCATATGAATTATTATAATGTCCGTCTGAGTCAAATTCAAGGGGGCTGCTGTATGAAAATGCCTCAAGAACAAGGTTGCTCACAACGTCACTGTCCGGTGTCAGTCTCAGCTTTATGGAAGTCAGCAGAGTGCCGTCATCGTACTCGTCAGGATCCACGTGATCATAGAATCCTCCGTCCTGATGATAATCGTCATAAAGCCATACTCCCAGATATCCAGTGACCTCTTCGCTGTCCACATCTCCCATGAACAGGTCGGGCTCATCTGCCACGTCGGCAGGAGAGAGGATCGTATATACCTTGTGCTCCCCGTCGGCGTCGAAACTGATCTGGTAGCCTATTTTATAATCTCCCGGAACGTCCACGGAATCCCAGGTCTCCTGCTGCATGCCTATCTCTGTGCCGTACTCCTCTTCAAATGCGAAGCTGCTCCGGTCCACCGCGAGGGCCGCAAATATGCCAATGTCTTCTTCATCCGTCCATGCCGTCTCATATGTCTTTATCCTCTGGGCGGTTGACGAGCCGTAATCCATGTAATATAGGAAGACCGGCTTTTCATTCACGATCTTCTGCGCCTGTGTCTCTGTCTGAGTCTCTGCCGGTGCTGTCTCAGCTGTGCTCTGCGAAGCTGTTGTCTCCGGAGTCTTTTCCTTTCCGCAGCCAAAGACCAGGGCAGCGCACATCACGAGGCATATAATTAAAACTGTCTTTTTCATTCTGATATCTTGTCCTTTCCGCTTCCGGGCTCCTTGTCCACCGTTATCACATACCATTGTGCGTCTATCGCGGCGGCAAGCTTGCCGTAGGCGTAAAACTCAAGCGCATTGGTCTGTTCGTTCTTCCTGAATGCTTCTGCCATGAAGAACGGTCCCTTCTCCGTCTTGGTCGCGACGACCACGCCCTCAAGCGTGTATGTCAGCTCCGTCACCATCTCTGCGTATGACAGTTCGGGATATGCGACTATCATGCCCGGCACTTTGAACCATCTCTCGGCTTCACTTCCCTCCGGCATGAAGCCGGCCTCTTCAGCCAGTTCTTTTCCGAACCTGAACCTGGAAACCTTGAGTGTTCCGCTCTTTCCGTCCTTTGAGACATTCAGCTCGACTTTAACGGGAAACTTGTCTTCAAACAGCTGGCTTAAGTAAAGCGGGAAGTCTGTCCTTATGCTCGTCTGCTTGAGATCCAGGTCCAGCCTTTTCCTGATGCGCCGGATCTCGTGGTCCACCTTGCCCTCTGTGGCTATGTCTCCGGGATGTCCTCCTCTGTCCTTTCTCATCTTTACCGCGAGCTTTGCCTCAAGATAGAATTTATAAGCGTCCCTCAGGTTCATGCCGTAGATCAGGTCGTCCCTGCAGGCGTTTCCCATGCGCAGGGCATACTCGGGGAACATGTTGTCATAATGCCCCCAGTTGAAATCATTCAGGCTGTCCCTGTACCCGTCGACTATCAGGTTGAGGCCCATGTCGATGTTCTTGACTGTGCCCTTGCCCGCAAGGAGCATGTCGGCTGCCCTGTAAATGGATTCATCCACTCCGGCCATTGCGCCGTAAGCGAAGTATTTGAACGCGTCTTTGTACTCCGGGAGATTCTCGTTCGCGAATCCGTAGTAGCAGATGTATCCGAGGGCATTTGCCGCATAAGGATCGCCCGTCTTAGCGAAGAACTCCTCCAGGTAGCGTTTTGAAAGGGCAAGGTCCTTGGGGAACGCGCCGGTTCCTTCGAAATACCCCCACGCAAGAGTCTTTATCGCCATGGGGTCGCCCTCGTTATATAGATCCTCAACAAACGTGCGGTACTGTTCCAGCTCTTCCGGCGACGCCTTTTCAAATGACTCCCTGCTGTCATAGCCTGAGACTATGTGCTTCTTTTCCGAGGACGAGTAGATCCGCTTTTCCCGCGGTCTTGTGCGGTTATATTCATAGACATTTACCCGGCTCACTATGTCGTCACTGACGACCTTGTAGCCTGCCTCTTCTATCTGCTTTTTGGCTCTGCCCTCGTCCCAGTCGACAGGATCGCGGAACTTGATTATGAAATTGTCGAAATATTCCTTCTGGCTGAAGCGTTCCTCCAGCTTCCAGTACAGCTTCTCAACCAGGCTGTAAGCGACAGAGAACATCTCGTCGTCATTCTCCGGGCAGTCGGAGAAGAAATCCTCCCTGTAGCGGTCCTTGATCCCGAGGTCATCATAGAAGACATTGAGTATTACCCAGAACCACTCCTTGAAGTCGTCGAGGCAGTTTCCCCTGCCGCCTATGTACAGAAGCGCATCCCTTATGTCCGATGCAGTCATCTCGTATTTTTCCTGGGCGCGGATGTTGAACGGAGGGAACACCTTATCTGCGTAATCCCTGTACATTGTCCTTGCGGAAACGAGCCTTTGCAGCTCTTCTTTTGTGATCACGAGCGCGGGGAGCCGGTCCATTGCCCTGGCGCTGAGTGTCATCATCTCTCCGGGCTCATTGTCCTTCCCGTATGGGATGACAACGTACCTGCCCTCCTTGTCAAGCATGGTGATCTTGCAGTAGTCACCCGCCCTGTCGCCGTATTTGATTGTCGCCCAGTCCTTAGGGCCGAATTTTCTTTTTCCCATGGCATTTCCGTCTGTAAATATTATGATTTCGGGTTATTTTATCATATATGTCCGTCAAATGAAACTTGCGCACTCTGTTTTTACTGGTAAAGCTCCATTCATTCCAGTATAATCGTTTATGTATTTAATATGCGTTAGATGTATGAAGGGGAAAAAAATGGCATCAAGGTTCAGCAGGGAATCACGTTTCAACCGTTATTTCGAAGGTTATGAAAAACGGACTGTGATAGATGAAAAAGGCAAGGAAAAAACAAAGATGGTATATGTCCTTGACTACTACCGTCCAAGGCTCACAGAGAAGGGATTTCTGTACCGCAAGATCCTGTACATCGTTCTTTTCCTGATCTCCGCCGCTGCCCAGATCTTCTCCGGACTCCGTTCCGACATTCCGATGAACATGACAAAATACATGGGTTTTGCCCAGTGTCTCGGCATCCTTGCCCTGATCCTTGTGGCCATATACCTGTGCTCACATCTTTCCGCTCCCTACAACATGGAGGTGCGCTCACATAGGAATGCCCATGACAAGCTGGTCATCATGTCCATGATCGGAATGTTTATCCTGCTCGCCATTTTTATAACGGCAATAGTGACAATGATCGTTTTCGGCTCGTTTACAGTCATGTCCTTCATATGGGCCTTCATGTATCTGCTCGCTGCTGCATGCATCGCGGCCATCTGGCTGCTGGAGAAGCGTACCGAGTATGACAGGGTAGCCCATAATTCTTCCTTTTAAGAGCAAGACGCCGGTTCACACAGAACCGGCGCTTTTTTCTTTCTTCATTTCTCTTATGAGTTCTTTTGCTCTATCGGCTGCCGCCCTGTCGGCAGTGCCGTTATATCGGGCATCGATGTATAGGCTTCTGAGTTCTCTTGCTGCATCACCGCCAAGTATGTCCGGCGCCTTCTCAAAAATGTCCTCCGACGTGTCGTCCGGTCCGATCTCGAGTCCTTCCTTTTCAACCATGTTCAGGTATTTCCTGTACTGTTTTCTCACTCCCTGGACCTGGCCGGAAAATCTTCTTCTCTCCTCAGGGTCCGGACCTTTTGTATACGTATAAGTCCCGGCCTTAAGGGCTTCCGCCCTCCTTCCGGCAAGTTTTCTGAATACCGCAGCCAGTATGAGCAGGACAATGGCCGCCAATATGACAAGGCCCACGATCTTGACCCATAGCGGAAGTCCGTTATACTCGCTGACCTTCGGAAACATTTCCTGTGCGCCTTCAAGATCTATCTGCACCGGCTTCTGCGGCTGCGGCGGAGGGGTGACATTGCTAAAAAGGGCTTTTATCGCATGGAATAACCAGACCAAACCCTGTACCACATAGTTGAACACGAACAGGAACGCATAAGCTATGCCTGTATAGATCGTTTTGATGAAAAGTCCCAGCCCTTTTAGGACAGGACCTGAACTGATGACCGCCGTCACTGCTGCAGCAGCTGCCATGACAGCCAGATTGACCGCCTGATACGACATCCTGCCGTACACCTCCGGCTCGTGCCTTAAGCTTCTCATCAGCAGGATCGAAGAAGCCACACTTATCAGACCGCTCAGGATCACGATGGTATATGACACGGGCAGCGCACTCGCGATAAGCAAGAGCACAAGCATTGCCACGATCAGACCGATCGTTACCTTGAAGATCGTCTTCTGAGTCGATCTCTCAGCCATGTATCTTTTGGTTGCTCCGGTAAACACCTCGTACGCCAGGGCCAGGGCACATATCACTGCCCAAGCGATGCTCCTTCCCGGAAGGAAAACGCAGAAAAGCGGAATGATATACGGTATCAGCCTCAGTTTCGGACTTTTCTGTGAGATCAGATATGAAAGGACCTGGGAAACTGCGGTCACCGCAAATGTCACAACACACCATAGAGGGTTTGCGCCAAAATGAACTGCCGCCGGTCCGAGCACCAGGAAGAAGAGCGATATGTCCGCAGCGGATTTAAGAAAGACCATTACAGACATCAGACAGCCTCCCTCTCTTCCGCATTTTCCTGCACAAAGTCCTCAGCATACAGTTCCCGTACTGTCAGCGACGGTTCTGCTGCCAGGGCGGTGATCAGCCTGTCTTTTTCCACACTCCGCCTTGCGCTTATGATTATCAGTCCCGGTGCCGTCCTTGAACTGTCCATTGCTTTTGAAATGAGCTCCGTTCCGGAGAATTCCCATGAAGAGACTGCCATGGCAAGCTGTTTGAGTATCGCCCGGTGATGGAGATGGCCCAGCCCTCTTGCAAAGTAATGCTGTCTGCAGTTTGCTCCGCCTATGACAGAGTTCATGAAGAAATCGTACTCGATCCTGTTCTCCTCCAGATAGTCGCATACCGATCTGGCAAGCGAGAAACACGGTTCAAGAAGTGAGGCTGCCCCTTCTGTATCCAGGAGGACTGAAACGCACGGGTCGGAAGTGAAATCGTATTTCTTTACTATAAGCTGTCCTGTCCTTGCGCTCTGAAGCCATGAGATCGCTCTCATTGGCTCATGCCCGGTATATTCCCTGAAACCGGCAACCAGTATGGGATCTTCATGTATGAATCTCCTGACCGATATCCTTCCGATCAGGCTTCCAAGGGTCTCCTCAACTCCCACATCCTCAAGCGGCCTGGGATAGACCGCAACGGTATTGAATTTCACATACTCCTGCTTGTATTCCTCAAAACCGATGAAGTCACCGGTTTCAATGTATATGCTTCCGACGCGGTAGCTTCCTCTTACCGGCGCGGATACCTCGATCCTCTTTTCAAATTTCCTGTGCGGGAGCAGCATGGCTGAACCTGTGGCCTCGATCGAATACGGCGGATGGTTTGTGACCTTCATCTGAGTGTGTACCGTCATCTCTTTGGGAAGCATCACTCCAAAACGCACGAACGGATATATGACCCACGAGGGATTTTCTATCTTTATTATTATATTGAATTTTTCATCCGGCTCGGCCTGATCAGTATCAGGATATACATCGCAAACAAGCTTTCCCGCCTGTCTGTGCTGAAGTATCATCTGGAGAACAAATATCAGGACCGCAGCCGCGACTATGATAAATACCGTCATTCTCTTTTACTCAAGCGGAACCTTTACCTGTTCAAGGACTCTGGCTGTGAATTCGTCGCTGCCGAATGCGTCATTCCTGTTTGCCCTTATCCTGTGGCAGAGTACGAACGGGGAAACATACTTAACATCTTCAGGGATGATGTAGTCTCTTCCGGATATGGCCGCCGTTGCCTGTGCGGCCTTGTAGAGCGCAATGGCTCCTCTTGTGGAAACTCCTGTTGCAAATACGCCTTTTCTTCTGGTTGCCTCCACAATATCCATGATGTAACCCAGAACTTCATCCGACGCCTTGACTTTTACGTACTCACTTCTGACATATGCGGTTTCTTCTGCGGTCACTGCCTGATCAAGCGATTCGATTATGTCAATGGCTGACTTTCTGGCTATTACAGACATCTCCTGCGCGCGCTCCATGTAGCCGAGGCTCAGGCGCATGAAGAATCTGTCAAGCTGAGCGTCGGGAAGCGGAAATGTTCCGAACGATTCGATCGGGTTCTGGGTCGCCATTACCATGAACGGCTCCTGCAGTTTAGTTGTGGTGCCGTCTACTGTGATCTGCTTTTCCTCCATGGCTTCAAGAAGGCTTGACTGGGTCCTCGGGGTCGCCCTGTTGATCTCGTCCGCAAGAACGATGTTCGTGAACAGAGGGCCCGGGCGGAATTCAAATTCGCCGCTCTTCTGATTGTAATAATTGATGCCTGTCAGATCGGAAGGGAGCAGGTCCGGAGTAAACTGTATCCTTTTAAAACCGCCTCCTATGGTCTTGGCAAATGCCCTGAGCAGCATCGTCTTTCCGGTTCCGGGGACGTCCTCGAGCAGGACATGCCCGCCGCAGATGAAGGATGTGAGCACAAGCGCTATCACGTCATCCTTTCCCACTATAACTTTGCTGCAATTCTCAACAACCTTGTTCCTGTAATCCACAAATCTCGTTATTTCCATCGGCATGCCTTTCATATATTTACATATATTCAGATTTTTACCGATTATATCGTTTTTTAATTTCCACACACAAGAACGAAATATGAAAAACAAAAAAACTTTTTTCGATAAAAATGTAGTTTTTTTATGCGGGACCGTAGTATATAGTTGAAACGGGAGGTAAGACCATGGAAGACAAAAGGATAATCGAGCTGTTCTTCGCCAGGAGCGAAAGCGCAATATCTCAGCTGTCGGAAAAGTATGGGAAGCTGTGCACAAAGATAGCCCATAACATACTGAACGACCTTTCTGATGCCGAGGAGTGTGTTAACGATACTCTGCTCGGGGTCTGGAACAGCATACCCCCCAACCGTCCCGATTCTTTAATATCTTATGTATGTAAGGTAGCCCGCAACTGCGCCCTGAAACGCTACGAGTACAACACGGCGCGGAAACGCAACAGCCACTATGACGTCGCCCTTGAAGAACTTGACGAGTGCATCGCTGCCCCGTCCGGTGTTGAACAGGAGATCGATGCCATGGAGCTGACGAACGATCTGAACAGGTTCCTCGCGGGACTTAAAAAGGAGGACAGAGTGATATTCATGCGCAGATATTACTTCTCCGACTCCTATGAGCAGATCGCTTCCCTGACCGGCCTTTCAGTCAAGAATGTGTCGGTACGCCTCACACGTATCCGGGCAAGCCTCAAAAACCAGCTTAAAGAAAGGGGTTACGAAATATGAAAACTCAGGACTTCCAGAACGCTCTGTCAAATGTTGACGATAAATACATAGCCGAAGCAGCCACATACAAGAGATCTGCCGCGAAAACAGTTAAGGTATGGCGCGCGATAGCGATTGCGGCCTGCTGCCTCATTGCGGTCCCCGTAACAGTATTTGCAGCGCTGATGGTATCCAATGCCACCGGCGTAGGGCAGAAAAAAGCCTCTACCTCACAGGCAGCTTACGACGCTGAATACTATTACGAGGCAACTACTGCTGCCGAGACCAGGGCGGCTTCAAACTACTACGCCGGCAGCGCAGATTATGACGGGTACGCTGCTGAAGAAGCAGTTGAATATGAAACAGAAGCACCCGCGATGGCCGGCGGCGGCTCAATGGATAACGGCCATGACGACTCCGCATCCAAGATCATCCGGACAGCTGACATAGACATGCAGTCGACAGAGTACGATACTTCCATAGACCGGATCTATGCTCTTGTTGAAGAGTTTGGCGGATACTTTGAGTCGAGGTCGCTTTCTGACGGATCCGGCTACCGCAATGCCAACCTTCAGGTCCGCATTCCTGCCGAAAACTATGACAGGTTCATCGAAGCCCTGCACGAAGCAGGAACTGTAACCTCTCTTTATGAGAGTGCGGACGATGTGACCGATTCCTACCGCGACATCGAATCAAGGCTTACGACCGCAAAGACCAAACTTGCAAGGCTCCAGGAACTCCTTGCCCAGGCCGAGGACATGTCCGACATCATAACCATTGAGAGTGCCATATCTGATACTGAATATGAAATTGATTACCTTCAGGGATACCTTAACGGCTATGACTCAAGAGTCAGCTACTCAAGCGTATTCATTTACCTGAGAGAGGTCTACAAGGTCGAGAACAACGACGCTCCGATCACTTTCTCCGAAAGGATCTCCCGCGCGTTCAGCAACAGCATTGAAGACTTCGGCGACGCCATGAGCGACATCGCCATATGGTTTGCCGAGAGCTGGATCTGGCTGCTGATCGTCGGAGTGTTCATCGCCCTGTCCATAATCATCCCGGTCACCTGCGTCCGCCGCGCAAGACGCAGACGCAACAAATAAGGTTCTTCGGGGATCTTCCCCAAACAGCAGTTTTTCGCAATAAAATAAAGTACGAACATGAAGTTTGGGGGCTTTTAGCCCCCAAACTTCATTTTATTCAGCTGAGTGTACAGATTTTACGCTTGTGACCATTCTGGCGCCCTTCGCTGTACAGATTTTACGCTTGTGACCATAACATGATGGTCACAAGCGTAAATTTTGTACACTGCAACCCAAAACGATGGTCACAAGCGTAAATTCTGTACATGGCAATAAAAATCACCCCATTATCCCCTGTAAAATTCTCACTTTAATCTTACGAATGTAAATTATATAATAATATATCATGGCTGATAATGCTGTAAATAAAACCAATACCGAGTCGTTAGCTGATGAGATCCTTGGTTTTTCAAGAGATTCCCTTCTTGTAAACTTAAGGTTTCTTGATTCTGCTCTGAACCGCTTAGGCTTCCAGTCGTACTCCGGCACATATGCCACAGACGGATACCGGCTGTTCTATGATCCGCGCCATGTGCTTAAGACTTACAGGGCTGAACAGACGCTTCCCGCGAGGAACTGCCTGCATGTAATACTGCACTGCGTGTTTCAGCATATATGCATCCCCGATGACGCATATTCAGATACCAAGAAGAGGCGCCTTTGGGACATCTCCTGTGACATAGCTTCGGAATATACGATTTCCGTACTGGGACTTCAGATGCTTGCCTGCCGCGACCAGAACAGACAGGAGCGCGTCTTCTCGTCGCTTCTTTCCAATATAGACATCCTGACATGTGAAAAGCTGTACAGATACTTTATCAAGGCTGAGCCTGATGAAGAGGAACTGTCGGCTTACGAGACCCTGTTCCATGTTGACGAACATGACAGATGGAGGCTGAGTGCGCCTCCGCTTAACGATATCTGGCAGGGCGTATCCCGCAGGATGCAGGTGGACATGGAAACATTTACCAGGCAGAGTACCGGCGGTGCCGGCGCCCTGATGCAGAACCTCAAGGAGACCAACAGGGAGGTCTCCGACTACGCGGCATTCTTAAGGAAATTTGCGACCAGGGGTGACGGCATGAAGCTCGACCCCGATGAATTTGACTATACGCTGTACAGCTACGGCATGCAGATCTCGGGCGGAAAGATCCCGCTGATCGAGCAGACCGAATACAGGGACCCGATGAGAGTCAGGGATGTTGCCATAGCGATATTTGCGCATGACATACTGACGCAGGAGAAGATAAGGCTGTTCCTCATCAATACCTGGGACATCCTCCACTCTACCGAGAGTTTTTCCTCAAAAGCCAGGCTGCATGTGCTTCTGCCTTCCAAATCGGACATACCGGGTGAAGACGCATCATATGTCGGAGTGCTCAAGACCATAGAGACTCATGTGATTGAAAGCACTGAGCAGATGCTCGAATTTGTCTCCGGTCTTACCGTGCCCGATGCCCACGGCTACGACTTCCGTCCGGTATTCGACAGGGTTAGCTACCTGAACAGGATCCACAGATTCAAAAACCTCAGAGGCGTTCTTATCCTTACCGAGGATGTCGGGGTTTTCCCTTCGGTAATGCCCGCATTTCCCGGTGCCTTCATTTTCGTGAACAATGATTACTCTGTGCCCGATGTCCCGCCCTGGGCCATACGCCTGGTACTTCAGAGCGATGAGATCTGAGCAGGAGGAGAATGAGATGTATAACAGCGACCTTTATATTGAAAACAGGATAGTGACCGGCTACTCGGGCGACCAGCCGAGAGTTGAGATACCGGAAGGAGTTACCCGGATCGGTGCAAGAGCTTTCTACGGTTGCCGCACATTAAAAGAGCTGGTGCTGCCCGCCAGCCTTGACACGATTGAGGAATCAGCCTTCTTTGGCTGCTCTTCCCTGTCATCGGTCATTTTCTCCACCGGTCTTAAAGTGATAGAAAACCACGCGTTCGCAAGCTGCAACGCTTTTAATGAGCTCTCTCTTCCTGAGGGGCTCCTCAGGATCGAACAGAGCGCTTTCTCGCCATGCGGTTCGCTGACAAAGCTTTCTCTTCCATCCACGCTTGAATACATCGGTGAATTTGCTTTCTCCTGCTGCCGTGTGCTGACTGAGATCGCATTTCCGGACGGGCTTTCCCGCATAGACAGGAGCGCATTCTCCATGTGCTCGAGACTCAGGAGCGTTACCCTGCCGGCAGGCCTTACATCCATAGTCCGCGGTGTCTTTCTTGGATGTACCATGCTCAAGGAGCTGAACATCGGGAAGAACCTCTCATCTGTTGAGAACAATGCATTTTCCGGCTGTTCTTCCCTACTCAGGATCAACACCGACCCGGACAACCCGTTCCTTAAAGATATTGACGGTGTTCTGTACAGCAGGGACGGAAAGCGCCTTGTATACTTCCCCGGGGGGAGGATGGAGATCGTCATCCCTGACTCTGTAACACAGATCGGCGATGAGGCATTTTATGAAAACCGCAACTTTGACCGCATCAAGCTTCCGTCCTCGCTCATCTCGATCGGTGACCGGACTTTCTACGGATGCAGTGAACTGCTCGATATCGACTTCCCGGGCACGCTCCGTCATATAGGGCAGAGCGCATTTGAAAGATGTGCAAAGCTTAAAGAGATATACATCCCGGACTCAGTCCGCAGCATAGGAGACAGCGCTTTCAGGACCTGCAAAGCCCTCATGTGGCTCAGGCTCCCGGAGTCAGTTCCGTTTGACCTGCACTGGTTCTGCGCTCCGAACGACCCGCCTTGCTACAGCGCGGACCATACGATCATACCGTTTGTTTCAACAAGAAACTTTTCAGACATACAGTCAGACATAGGAAAGCGCCGCGCGGCACTCGGCATGATCATGGCTGAGAACGCCGGCACTGCAGCCGACCCCTATGTCACGGCATCATACACGGATTATATACGCTCGAACATAAGCAGCTACTATGACGACATGCTCGCTGACGACGGCATTTTAAGATGGATGCTCGCGAAGTCGCTTGTTCCAAAAGAAGATGTGGAGCGCCTGCTCGAAAGATCTTCGGGGCTTGGAAAGGCCGGCGCCAGCGCAATGCTGCTCGATTACAAGACTAAAAAAGATGTTGCGGTCACAGATGCTCCGAAGATCAGCCTCGACGACCGTTTTGACGCACTTGAACACGCACTCGATCTGTAAGGAAGGTAAGTTATGAACATCAAAGAAGCTAAAGAAGAGATCCGAAATGCCATTTTTGCCTATTTCACAAAGGATGAATTCGGCGGATACGAGATACCCGTTGAAAGACAGCGTCCCCTGTTCCTCATGGGACCTCCCGGGATCGGAAAGACTGCGATCATGGAGCAGATATCCCAGGAGCTCGGCGTCGGACTCGTAAGCTATTCCATGTCCCACCACACCAGGCAGAGTGCGCTGGGTCTTCCTTTCATAACCACAAAAGTTTATGACGGGAAGGAATACAGTGTCTCGGAATACACAATGAGCGAGATCATCGCAAGTGTTTATGACATGATCGGTGATACAGGCCTTAAGGAAGGCATACTCTTCCTCGATGAGGTTAACTGCGTGTCAGAGACCCTTGCTCCCGCCATGCTCCAGTTCCTGCAGTACAAGACATTCGGCAAGCATCGCATCCCTCAGGGCTGGATAGTGGTCACTGCCGGAAATCCGCCCGAGTACAACAACTCGGTCAGGGAAATGGACATTGTTACCTGGGACAGGATGAAGAGGATCGACATCGAACCCGACTATGCTGCATGGAAGGAATATGCCGTCAACATCGGCGTGCATCCTGCCATCACAACATATCTCGACATAAAGAAGAATGATTTCTACGAGGTCGAGACCACCGCTGACGGAAAGACTTTCGTCACTGCAAGAGGCTGGGTCGACCTGTCCGCGATGATGAGGATATATGAGCGCCGCGGCTTTAAGATAACTGAGCGCCTTGTAAGACAGTATCTCCAGAACGACCGCATCGCCCGTGACTTCGCGGTCTACTATGACCTGTTCAATAAATACAGGAGCGATTATCAGGTTGAAAATATCCTTGCGGGAGCCCTTGATGTCGATACAAAGACAAGGGCTAAGCAGGCAGATCCCGATGAGCGTCTCAGCCTCCTCGGACTCATCCTCGATACTCTTGGCGGCGAGCTCAAGGGCGTATGTTTCGATGAGGATGCGCTCACTGAACTGGTCCCTCTTCTCAAAGCCGTCAAAGGCTCACTGGATACCGGCGCGGATCCCGTATCCGCCCTGCAGGCGCAGACTGATGAGATCATAAAGATGATCGAGAGCGGAAAGAGAGCTTCTACTCTTTCTCCTGACCGCCAGTATACATTGAACTCCGTACTCCAGATCCTGGATGAGCAGAAGGCTCTGTTCGCCGGATCTGACCTGAAAGGCAATGAAGCATTTGCAGTCATCAAGTCTGACTTCGCTTCCCGCACTGCTGCCCTCAAGGAAGAAGCAAGGAGCGCAGGAAACAGGCTTTCAAACGTTTTCACTTTCTGCGAGACGATGTTTGGCATGGACGGGGAAGGCAACAGCCGCGAGATGATCATTCTTGTCACAGAGCTTACCCTGAACAACTACTCGGCGAGGTTTATAAGCCGATACGGATGCGACAAATATTTCGCTCACAGCGACCAGCTGAACTTCCACGACAGACAGAAAGAGCTCATAGATGAGCTGGGTGATCTGGATCTGTAACTGCACTACCGGCATAAATAATAAAACGCTCCGGATATTCCGGAGCGTTTTTGTGTCAGATTCGCATATGATTTATGCCGTAATGGCACATTTTTTGTGTCATAATGGCATTTTTATGGCGCTATTGTCGTCGTTTCGGCAATTGTTTCTGCCACAGCTGCTGTTTCTGCCGCTGTTTCTGCCACAGCAGAGGGCTCTGCGGACGTTTCAGCTTCGGCCTCCGGCTCTTCAGGCACGGGTATCAGCTCTATGTTAACATCTACAGCACCGTCTACTCCTTCAGCCTCTCCATGTCCGTACTGCCAGATTGTAAACTGATAAGGCGACTGCGGATATGCGGTGTAGTCAGCGTACCAGATGTCAATGTCGGAAAGCTGTGACAGATCAAAGTTCCTGTCTTCCCATACCATGTTGCTGTATATCAGCGCCTTGTATCCGGCTTCCCTGATCTTATCGCAGAACGCCCTTGCGTTCTTCGTGATCTGCTCTCCGGTAAGATCCGTCGACCTGGCGCTGCGGCTGCCTATGTACTCAGGGTCGTAGGCAACTCCCATCGTTACATATTCGGGAGAATATCCGTCACCCTGCAGGATCTCTATCACATACTCCGCTTCCTCGACAGCTTCTTCTTCATTTATTGCCTGCGAGAAGAAATATACTCCGACGTCAAGGCCGGCTCCCAGCGCTCCGTGCAGATTGTCTATTACCATGCCGTCCCTTTCAAATGAAGGGAAAGCATATCCCCTGTATCCGAGACGTATGATGGCGAAATCATATCCGTCTGCTTTTACTGCCTTCCAGTCTATGTGGCTGTAAGCGTCATAGACATCTATGCCTAGCCTGTATGTATACTTATCAGACGCATAGCTCATGCGCCCGTCCACCATGGAAAAAGCAGTCTGGTCATAATCATTCTGCGGCCAGTCCTCATGGAACTCTGTCCTGAAAAAGTATCCTCTGACATCCTCATATCTGAGCATGCCGTCAGTTATGCCCAGATGTGTGTAAGCAGTCTCTTCCTCAGTGACTTCTTCAGATGACGGCTCTTCTTCAGTTGTGGTCTCCGCCGTGGTCGTGTTTGTTGTAACCGCAGATGTTTCCTGTACTGTCCCGGTTTCTTCCGTCACTGCCCCTTCAGTCTCTATAGAAGACGCTTCCGGCTCAACCGGAGAAGAGGATGCGCAGGCTGAAACCAGCAGACACATTGCCAATATTATGATTATCAGCTTCCCTTTTAAATGCATGCAGTCAATTCCTGTATGTCAGTTTTCCAATATGTTAAATCCCGCCTCTTTAAGTCCGGCACGGATCTGGGCTATGTGCTCAAAATCTCTGGTCTCCAGGCTGACTCTCAGGATGCAGCTGGAGATCGGGGTGTTGGGGTCCGACCGCTCATGGTATACCGCGGTGACATTTCCCTTACACTCCGCTATCACCTGGCTGACCCTTACAAGTTCTCCGGGCCTGTCGTCCAGGGAAATGGAAAGCGTCGCTGTCCTTCCGCTGGTCGCCAGACCTCTTGCAATAACACGCGAGAGGATATTGACGTCTATGTTTCCTCCGGATACTATGCAGACCGTTTTCTTTCCTTCAAGCGGGAGGTCTGAGAACATCGCGGCTGCAATGCTGACGGCCCCTGCACCTTCGGCGATAAGCTTCTGGCGCTCAAGCAGATGAAGTATAGCAGCGGCGATCTGGTCTTCGGTGACAGTTACAACATCATCCACATAATTCCTGACAATGTCAAGTGTCATTTCGCCGGGCGTCTGTACCGCTATTCCGTCAGCAAATGTGTCGACAGAATCGACAGTTACCGCTTTACCCTGCCTTAAGCTCTCATACATGCTCGGGGCTTTTGCAGCTTCAACTCCGTAGACCTTCACATTCGGATTGAGGCTTTTGACGGCAAATGCCACGCCCGCAATGAGACCGCCGCCTCCGATGGGGCACAGCACCGCGTCCACGTCATTCAGCTGGTCAAGTATCTCCAGTCCGATAGTTCCCTGTCCGGTCATGACGAGCTCGTCTTCAAACGGATGTATGAATGTCGCGCCTGTCTCCCCGCGGATCTGCACAGCTTTTTTATAGGCGTCGTCATATGTTCCGGGGACCAGGCATACCTCGGCTCCGAGGTGCTTGGTATTCTCGATCTTGCTGAGCGGTGCCCCGCCCGGCATGCAGATGGTGCTCTTAATTCCCATCGCGGTTGCGGCGAGGGCGACTCCCTGCGCGTGGTTTCCCGCGCTGCAGGCAATGATGCCGGCCGCTTTCTGGTCTTCCGAGAGCTGGCTTATCTTATAATATGCCCCTCTCAGCTTGAAGCTTCCTGTCAGCTGAAGGTTCTCCGCCTTAAGATATATCTCCCGTCCGGGCCTGAACTTGTCAGCAAACTCAGGCGCGTAGATCAGGTCTGTCTTTCTGGCAACATCCTTCAGCACATATGCCGCGTGATATATCCTGTCTAATGTCAGCATCTCATTTCCTCTTAAGATATTTTCTAAGGAACTCTCCGGTATAACTGAGCGGATGGGCTGCTATCTCTTCGGGTGTGCCTTCGGCAAATACCGTGCCGCCCCTGTCACCGCCGTCAGGTCCCATGTCGATGATATAGTCAGCTACCTTGATGACCTCGAGGTTGTGTTCGATGACCACAACGCTGTTTCCGCCCTCGGACAGTTTCTGCAGTATTTCAACGAGTTTGTGGACGTCTGCGAAATGAAGTCCGGTCGTCGGCTCATCAAGGATGTACATCGTCTTTCCTGTCGGCTTGCGGCTGAGCTCGGTAGCGAGTTTGACTCTCTGCGCTTCTCCGCCCGAAAGAGTGGTCGAGCTCTGTCCCAGCTTGATGTATGAAAGTCCGACTTCATTCAGCGTCTTGATCTTGCTGTATATCCTGGGCACGTTCTTGAAGAATTCCAACGCCTCCTCGACGGTCATGTCGAGCACATCAAAAATACTCTTGCCTTTGTATTTTACTTCAAGCGTCTCCCTGTTGTATCTCTTTCCTTTGCATGTGTCACATTTGACATATACATCAGGAAGGAAATGCATCTCTATCTTTATGATGCCGTCGCCTGTACAGGATTCGCATCTGCCGCCCTTTACGTTGAAGCTGAAACGGCCTTTGCTGTAACCTCTTGCCCTGGCATCCGGAGTCTGCGCGAACAGGTCTCTGATAAGGTCGAACACGCCTGTATAGGTCGCCGGGTTTGACCTCGGAGTCCTTCCGATCGGGCTCTGGTCGATCACTATGACCTTGTCGAGCTGCTCTGTCCCTAAGATCCTGTCATGCTTTCCGGGGACTGTCCTTGCTCTGTTGAGCGTCTTTGAAAGCGATTTGCTGAGTATCTCATTTACCAGGGACGACTTGCCTGAGCCTGACACTCCTGTAACTGCGGTCATTACTCCCAGAGGGAATCTGACATCTATGTTCTTCAGGTTGTTCTCCCTGGCGCCTTTCACCTCGATCCATCCCCTCGGCACTCTCCTTGTCTTGGGGACTTCGATCTTCTTTCTTCCGCTCAGATAGTCTCCTGTAATGGACTCGGGACAGTTCATTATGTCCTCAGCCGTGCCTGCGGCAACTATCTCTCCGCCATGCGCGCCCGCGCCGGGTCCGATATCCACGACATAGTCCGCCTGGCGGATGGTATCCTCGTCATGTTCAACTATGATCAGCGTGTTGCCAAGGTCTCTCAGCTGCTTGAGGGTGGCAAGGAGTTTATCATTGTCCCTCTGATGCAGGCCGATGCTGGGCTCGTCAAGTATATATAGGACTCCTGTAAGTCCCGATCCTATCTGCGTTGCAAGCCTGATCCTCTGTGCTTCGCCGCCTGAAAGCGACGCCGCATATCTAGTAAGAGTCAGATACTCAAGACCGACATCCAGCAGGAATCCGAGCCTTGCATTGACTTCCTTAAGTATTGGCGCAGCTATCTCCTGCTCCATCTTTTTCAGTTTCAGTTTTGAGAAGAACTCTCTGGAATCCCTGATGGTCATGTCGGAGACTTCGAAGATGTTCTTACCGCCGACTGTTACTGCAAGGCTTTCCTTCTTAAGCCTTTTTCCGCCGCATTCCTCGCACGGGCTGAACCTCATGAAGGACTCATACATCTGCTTCATGGTGTCGGACGGGCACTCTCTGTATCTCTGATTGACATTTTTCAGCAGGCCTTCAAAGACTATCGGGTATACTCCCCTGCTGCCTGACCTTCCGACGTAATGCACCTCGACCTTGTGTCCGCCGGCGCCGTACATCAGCATGTCTTTTATCTTTTTAGGATACTTCTCATAAGGTGTATTCAGATCAAATCCATAGTCATCGGCGAGCGCCTGCAGCAGGCGGTTGGAAAAACTCCCGTCCTTTCCCGAGCCCTGCCATCCGGGTACCGCGATCGCACCTTCCGCGATCGAAAGGCTCTTATCGGGGATCAGGAGATCCGGGTCGAATTCCATCTTGTATCCGAGTCCCGCGCATGAAGGGCAGGCACCAAAAGGATTGTTGAATGAAAAGTTCCTGGGTTCTATCTCCGAAATGCTG
>JAZOAJ010000275.1:0-3107 GCA_045595385.1 Lachnospiraceae bacterium
TGGATCACCCGCAGCTTTCACAGGCGGATTCCTTTTCGGAAATGACATGATCGTTGCCCTTGGCGGCGGCACTGCGGGATTCCCGACAGTAATGGCTGATTACCTTTACAATGACGTCGGCCTCAGGAAGGTTTACTGCTTCAAGCAGGAGACAGTCGGCGGAAATAACTATGTTGATCCTTTTGTAACATGCTTTACCGCAATGGGCGGAGAAGTAATTGATAACATTCCTGTAGCTCAGGGAACTAATGACTGGTCAGCATACCTCGCAACCATCATGAACTCTGACGCTGAAGCAATCGTAGGCTGGACATCATCTTCCGACACGCTCGCATTCTACAAGGAGTGGTACAACTCTGGAGCATATGAGAAGCTTCCGGTATATGCAACTATGCACGGCGGATTCTCGGATTCATTCGTTCTCGATGAGCTCGATCCGAAGATCGCTGACGCCATCATTGCCCAGGGCACATGCGCGCCGATCTGCTACTCATACACGATCGACACTCCTGAGAACAAGGCTTTTGTTGATAAATGGGTTGAGGAGTTCGGCCAGGTTCCTCTCGGAAACAACTTCCCGGGATCTACCTATCAGGCTCTCAAGTGCCTTACCGAAGCGCTTGATGCTGTCGGCCCCGATGCTGACCCGGCAACTCTGGCAGCTGCCATGAGGGCAGCAGACTTCACCGGACCTGAGGGCCATACATTATTCGAGGACGGCGGAGTTACCGCTACCAAGGATGTATACGTTGTTAAGGTTGTAAGGCTTGAAGACGGCTCCATCAACTACGAAGTCCAGAAGACATATCCGAACATCAAACCGATCGGATATAACTTTGACGGAGAAAACTACATCGCTCAATAAATGGGCAAAACTGACTGCATTATGAAAAGAGAAGGACCCCTGCATTGCAGGGGTCTTTCTCTTGCTTTTAGTTAATTAGATCAGATCAATCTCCTCTTTCCACCAGCAGTGCCCCGTTGGGGCATATCTTCACGCAGGCGGGGTCCCCGCCGCAGCCATCACATTTGAACATCTTCCCGTCAGAGCGAAAGCGCGGGATGTCAAACGGGCAGGCAGAGGAGCAGGCCTGGCAGCCGATGCACTCTTCCTGATCGACGGTCACCCAGCCGGTATCTGTACGCGAGATGGCGCTGACCGGACATGCATCAATGCACGGGGCGTTTTCGCAGTGCCTGCAGCTTTCGGTAACGTATTTTGTAAAGCCAGACTGCTCAGTTATCAGTTTGTACAGGCGTCCTGAGACAGCGTCCTTTTCGGTCTCCGGATAGTGGTGGTCAATGCATGTCACGACGCATGCAAGACAGCCGACGCATTTTTCATTATCGCTTACTATTCTCATTATCTGCCTGCTTTCTCTATGCTGCACACATAGCACCTGTATCCCGGGAAACCTGAGATCGGATCCAGATAATCCTTGTCTATCAGGAGATTCGAGTTCTGCTCTCCGTCATCGTGATAGACATATACGATCCCGCTCTTCAGTCCGTCATCTATCATTACAAAATATTCCATGGACCCTATCGGGGTGGAGAGGACTGCCTTATCTCCTGCCTTAAGTCCAAGCCTTTCAGCGTCCGGGCTGCAGATGCTTAAAGCGGTATGCTTTTCCAGACCGGACAGCCACGGAAGCCGGAACGTCCTTGAGTGGAAGAACCAGGGCTTTCTGGAACCCGTCACCAGGGTGAACGGGAATTTCTTCATTTCTTCTGCAAGCCTGTCATGCCAGTCGTTGAAGACAGGAAGTGGGTCATGCCCCGGACGGTCTGAGTATTTCTCTATGATGGTCGAGACAAATTCGAACCTGCCGGTTGGAGTATGTATGCCGGTCTCGAGGTCAAGCGGCTCAGGTGGTGTGCTGTTCCTGATATCGACCCCTTCAGGTGATATTTTAAGATCAGCCAGTGTGACTCCGGTGTTTCTCATGGTGTAGTTCATGTAGAAGCCGTAGTCGGGCTGGTCGAGGAACGGGCCGTGCAGGTCCATGGCGTGCGCAAGCCTGAGCATGATCTCTACATCCGGCAGCTTGTCGCCCGGATCGATCAGATGCTCCACGAACATGAGGTGGTTCTTTTTGCCGGCTATGACCTGATCGCGCTCAGGTGCGGCACATGCGGGGAGCACATAGTCAGCCTCTTTGCAGGCCTCGTTCCAGAACAGCTCAGTCACCACCGAGAATTCCACTTTCCTAAGGGCTTCTACTATACGGTCTCCCTGCGGCCACATGCCCGTGTTCATGCCGAACGCGATGAGGTTCCTTACCTTATACGGCTTTTCATTGAGTATCACGTCCGCCAGGCGTATGCACTGGCCTTCATTGTTGATGGTATCATTCCAGACAGGAAATTCCCCGCCGGAGATGTCTTCCCAAATGTCGGGACGCTCAGCCAGATCATGATGGAAGGTGTCCAGCTTGACCGGCGGCATCTTCGTGAACCTGTTGGTGCCTTTTTCCCCGATGTTGCCGGTCAGCACCATCAGAAGAAGAACGGCGCGCAGATTCTGGACTCCGTTTATGCCGTGGAGGAATGCGCAGTTGGCGCATCTTATGGATACCTTGCCGGATGTGATGATCTTTGCAGCCTCCTGGATCTGTTCAGAAGGGATGCCGGTGATCCTGGAGACTCTTTCCGGGGTGAAGTTTCTGACATATTCCCGGTACTGCTCATAGCCATAAGAATACTTATCGATAAAGTCTTTATTTTCCCATTCGTTTGAGATGATCACGTTCGCGATCCCGAGCGCGAGCGCGCCGTCGGTGCCGGGAGTGATCTGCAGATGAAGATCCGCGATCTCAGTAAGGGCAGTCTTGTGGGGATCCACAACTACCAGCTTTTTCCCCGCTGCCTTAAGAGCGTTCAGCTGGCGCATTTTGCCATCCTGCCCTGCGGGGTTTGAACTCCACACCACATGCACATCGCAGCCTTCGGTGTCGGGAGTCAGGAACTGGCTTCCGCATACAAGCTGGTTAGCCATCGCTGTGGCCGACCGGCATGTGCTGGACTCGGAAACAAAGTTGGGGGAGCCGTATGCTGCTGAAAGCTCGGCATAAACCTTCCTGAACCACTTAGGGTGACCTGCGTAG
>JAZOAJ010000276.1:0-3563 GCA_045595385.1 Lachnospiraceae bacterium
AGCTGAGCTGAAAATAAGAGGCAGGCGTCATCAAGCCTGCCTCTTTTATTATGTCTGTCAGTCTTTTTCCATTGCTATCGCGCCGGTGCGCTGGATATCGATGATACCGAAAGTCTTTACAAGTTTGATGAAGTCCTCGACATTTTCGGGATCGGCGTGGTATTCAAGCAGCAGATACTTCGGTGCCGCTTTCATTATCTTGGCGCCTGTCATCTGGCAGAGCTCGATCACGGATGAACGGGTCGAAGCGCTGTAGGAGACCTTTACCAGGATCATCTCCAGGCAGATGCTCTTGGCTTCACTGAGCCTTCTCACCTTGATGACGTCGACCTTTTTGTTTAGCTGCTTTTCAATCTGGTCTATGGTGCGCTGATCTCCGGTGGAGACGATGGTCATGCTTGAAACGTCATGCTTGTCGGTAACTCCGACTGCAAGGCTGTCGATGTTGAAGCCTCTGCGGGCAAACAGGCCTGCAATGGTGGAAAGCACACCGTCTCTGTTTTCAACTAATACGGAAAAGATACCTTTCATCTGTGTTTCCTCCTTTACTTAACCCTGTCTTCACTGTCGACTTCGCATACCATGAGGCAGGCGCCGTCGCAGGCAAGAAATTCATCAAGCTTTTTATCCAGATCAGCATCTGAATCGCAATAGAAGTACGGCATTTCGTAAGCGGCTGCCAGCTTGTCGTGGCGTGGCCAGTCGTAGAGCTGCACTCCCTCATAATGGGAATTATATGTGTTGTACTGATACTCGCGCACGAGCCCCAGGTAATGGTTCCTGAGTATGAGGATCTTGATCGGTATGTCATTGACCTTAAGTGTGGCCAGCTCGTTCATTGACATCTGGAAAGCTCCGTCACCGCAGACTGCAACGGTCTGCCTGTCAGGGGCAAATACCTTAGCTCCCATTGCGGCGGGGATGGAGTATCCCATGGTTCCCATGCCGCCTGTCGTCATGAAACGGCCTTCTTTCATCACATAGTTGTCAGCGCTCCAGAGCTGGTTCTGACCGACGTCCGCGACATAGATCGCGTTGTCATCCATCTTCTCGGAGAGCTTCTGGACCAGGATGTTGGGATTTACAAACTTATCGCTGAATACACGTGTGTCAACGGTGGTGTGCTTGATCTCTTCAAGCTCATCGATCCAGCTCTTGTCCGGGGGATTGATATCCTGCTCGAGCAGGCAGTTGAAAATGTCTTTGACATCGCCTACAAGAGGGATGGTCGGTCCGAGGTTCTTGCCGATCTCAGCTGTATCGATGTCTATGTGGATCACTGCCACGCGGCGCGCGAGGTTCTCAGGCTTGGGGATGGCCCTGTCTGCAAGGCGGGCACCGACAACGATTATGAGGTCGGATCTTCTTACCGCGGTATTTGCGTAGGGTTTTCCGTTATTTCCGAGCATGCCGAAGTAGAGCGGATGCTTCTTGGGCATGACGCCCATTCCCATCATGGTGTGGACGAGCGGAACATTGAATTTCTCGCAGAAGCTCTGAAGGACTTCCTCACCGTCTCCAAGGATGACTCCGCCGCCTGCACATATAAGAGGCTTCTTGGCCTGGTTGAGTGCAGCAACGACCTTGCCGATCTGTCCCATGTTGACCTTGATCTCAGGCTTGTATCCGCGCATGGTCACGCTCTCGGGATACTCAAACGCTTTTGAGAGGTGGTGGTTCTGAACATCGATGGGCACGTCAATGAGGACAGGGCCCTTCCTTCCGGTGGAAGCAATGTAGAAGGCTTCCTTGAAAACCCTTGGGATGTCGTCGGGATCCTTGACCAGATAGCTGTGCTTTACAAATGACTCGGTCGCGCCTCTCATGTCAGCTTCCTGGAACACATCTCTTCCGAGCAGTTCGCTGGAAACCTGTCCCGAGATCGCTATGATCGGGATGCTGTCAGCATATGCGGTAGCGAGCGCTGTGATGAGGTTTGTTGCGCCGGGACCTGAGGTAACGCAGCAGACAGCGGGTTTTCTTGAGACCCTTGCATATCCGCTAGCGGCATGGCCGGCGTTCTGCTCCTGGCGGACCAGTATGTGTTCAATGTTTGAATTATAAAGAGCTTCATAAAACGGGGCGATAGCTACTCCGGGATAGCCAAAGATCTTTGTGATCCCTTCGGCTTCCAGGCATTTTGCCATTGCTTCAGCACCAGTGATCATTTCTTCTCCTCCATGGGACTAATATGAAAATTAATTGTATCAGCGGTAATAAATGATGTCAATTTCTGAATAAATACAATCTGCGTGGTATAATGAGCAATATCTACAGAAAGAAAAGGTAAGTCATGAAAACAGTAATAGTTAACGGTTCCCCTCAGGGAAACGACAGTATCACCCTCTACACGATGCTCTATATCGAAAAGTACTTTCCCGACATAGAATTTGAGATACTTCAGCCCGGAAGGCAGATCAGGAAAATGGAGCAGGATTTCTCCGCCTGCCGCTCCAGCCTTGAAAGCGCCGACTTGATCATCTTCTGTTATCCCGTGTATACATTTCTCATTCCTTCGCAGCTTCACAGGTTTATCGAGCTCATGAAGGAAAACAATGTAAAGGTTGAGGGAAAGGCAGCAACTCAGGTCACCACATCCCTCCACTTCTATGACATCACAGCGCACAGGTTCATCGAAGAGAACTGCAAAGACCTGGGAATGAAATATATCCGCGGTCTGTCCGCAGACATGGAGGATCTGTTGAAAGAAAAGGGCCGTAAGGAAGCGCTGGACTTCTTCAGATTTGTACTCTGGAACATGGAAGGCAGCAGTGTGCCTGCACAGTCAGGCTCAAGGATCGCCCTGGTTGCGGATCTTACCGGAGACGACGGGAAGCTTGCCGCCATGATAGAGAGATTCAAAGAGAAGTGCCCCGGTGAAGTTACGGTTACCGACATTGGAGAGTTCGCATTTGCCGGCGGGTGCCTTGGATGCTTTAACTGTGCTGCAGACGGCAAATGCATTTACAAAGACGGATTCGATACATTTCTGCGTGAGCATATCCAGAGCGCGGATGCCACAGTCTACGCGTTCACGATAAAGGACCACTCAATGGGATACCGCTTTAAGGTGTTTGACGACAGGCAGTTCTGCAACGGCCACCGCACTGTTACAATGGGAAAACCGGTCGGCTATCTTGTGAGCGGTGATCTTGAAAAAGAAGAGAATCTGAAGACGCTGATCGAGTCCCGCGCCCAGGTAGGCGGAAACTTCCTCGCCGGGACAGCAGTGGCGGGGGATCCGGCTTCTGTGGACCGCTTGGCTGCGACCCTGGAGTACGCACTCAAAAATGATTATCAGCCGCCCGCCAACTTCTATGGCGTTGGCGGAATGAAGATCTTCCGCGACCTCATTTATCAGATGAGAGGCATGATGAAGGCTGACCATCAGTTTTACAAGCAGCACGGATTCTACGACTTTCCACAAAAGCGGAAAGGCCGGATCATCGGCATGTACGCTGTCGGAGCGCTCATGCGAAGCAAAGCGCTTAAGAAAAAGATGGGCGGTAAGATGACCGAAGGCATGATCATGCCGTACAAGAAAGCTTTGAAACAGTAAAAAG